>NZ_CAMFKT010000013.1:0-137818 GCF_945957325.1 Enterobacter sp. PL1 | reverse complement strand
TATATTAAGTTTGTAAGATTGATTCCGTTATTTTCAATCGAACTGACGATTTTATGTTCATGCAAAGACATTTTATCAGATTTATTTTTAATTAAATTATTCATCAAATTCTCCTTTGAATAGTTGCTCTTGTTGTTCAAGTGCAGTTTTTTTCGATAGCTCATAAATATGCCTGCGATTATAAATCATTGAAGTTTCTGAACCCGGTCGCCATCCCATGAGATAAGAACGGATTTGTTGCTCTTTTTCATCGGATATGTCCTGATTCTTGTCTATTGCTTTCGAAAACTCATAATTCCATGTATGTCTGAGTTTGTGACCTGTCAATCCCCCTAGAAGTGAGGAGGATTGACGAACAACACTCACCACTTTGTGATATGAAGAAAATGAAATAGGTTGCCCTTGAGTTTTTCCTTCCTTATAAGTAATAAACAGGAAATCATGTTTGTTAGAATTTTTTATGTTTCTTCGATCATTCAGAATATAATCTGAAATTTCAAACATGAGCTTTTTATCAGCAATTAATTTCCTCTCACAAGTTTTAACTAAAGGCTGATACACTCGCGGATCTGTTTTATCATTTGCTCTTCTTCTTATTGCAATTGTCGATTCTGCAAAATCTATATCACCAATTCGCAGATTCAAAAGTTCACCTGCTCTCAGGCCAAAGCAGTGTAATAGCAGGAATATTAGATTGTTTCTTTTTTGCACTTTTTCTGAAAAAGGATTTAATTTGCTACCCGGTGCAAGAATGCTAAACAAAGAATCCAATTGTTCATTATTTAAACTTTTTTCTATATCCATATTATATTTATCATTATTTCTCGGTTTCTTTCGTTTTATGTTGTTTATGAAATCTAAAATATATTTGAGAGTATCCTTCTGTCCTGTATGAGAAAGATGTATTTTGCACAGCCATTCCAGATAGTTAGCTATGGTTGTTATCCGAAAGTACTTAGTTGGTTTTTTGACATTTGAACTTCTAAAATTATCATTCTCGCCATCTCGAAAATTGAATGAAGTGAATTCGATCAAATCTTCAATTTCATGAGGAGCCAGAAATATCCTTTTCTGAATTCTTTCATCAATATTGATATTTTTTCTCATAAAGAATCGATATAACAATGAAATGCTCCCAGCGATAACCTTCATTGTTGATATAGACTCTGACCGATTCCTGACTTGTGTTGTTATATACAAGTTTGGATAATACAATGGCTCACCAGTATCTTTATTTACAACATGACAATATCTCTCACCATTTTCGAACATAAAAGAATCCACACAAATACTGCACATATTTTCCTCCTAAACTTTACAAAAAGTATAATTCCAATATATTAATAATAAGCATTTCGTAGATTTACAAATTTATTTGGATCGATTAAGATATTTATTTAAATTAAAACAGTGAGATAGACGATTATTCTTGTCAAATTATCATCTGGTAGATCTAGTTATTATTATGTACACCTAATACTTCGAAAACTATCTCACTGCCTTGCTAATAAACGGCAACCAAAATAATGTAAGTTATTCTGTAAAGTTTTAAGATAAATTATGCAGCCAAACTTTACATTTTCATAAAAAGCTCTTAATCCATTAGATATAAAATTATCCGCTTCGCTAGGAGTTTCAATTCATCAGGACATTTAATTAGAGATAACCAGGTCTCGTAAACATATATCTGTTTGCAAGCATTAAGCTCAGAGATCGAGTCTAAAGGTTCTCTCAGATTTCCTACAAGGTACTGACTGAGCCAGTAAATGATTTCTTTATTAAACTCGTTATTAGGTAAGTCATAAATCACTTCTTGGTCAAAGATCTTGTAAAAAAGATCTCCGCATAAATTGCACATATGGTTTTCTTCGCTTACAAATTCTTCGATATTCATAAAATCACTCCTAAGTTCAATTAAGCAACATTATTTCGACTTGTTTCGATAACAGACTGAATCCAGGTATCAATCTCACTTTCAACGAAAGCTACTGCACGACTTCCAATTTTGACAGGAGCAGGAAACTTACCATCGTTGATCAGACGATATATCCAGGCTTTTCCGTAGCCAGTTCGTTCGAGAACTTCTGGTAATCGTATTACGCGGGTTGCTTGATTTTTCATTTCGTTATCCCTTGTCGTTGCGGTGAAGTCACTATACGAACAGTTGGGAAAAGAAAAGAGCGAAGCTCCTGAAGCGGAGGTTCTTCGTAGCTATGCAGGATGGTTTTCTCGAAGTTGGTGCCGTACAGAAAAGGGGAACTTGAGAGTAGCTGAAATTCCCCCGTTTTATAGCAAGTGTCAAAATGCCCGGTTTAAAGTAAAAATCGCAAAAAAAAGCACCATTCACAATGATGCCTTTAGTTAATTTTAACAATTAAAACAAATAGTTATAAATGTAATTCTAATCAGATAGTTTCATTACATCAGAGACTTTCATTTGCTTCAAATGGCTATTTTTGTTCATGAAGTAATGGAATTGTCGGATAAAGTCAGTTGTGCAGGATTTAAGAGCCAAAGGCCTGTCGGTATCTTTGATTTGGCTAGACTGCCTCATTTCGCTTTCTTCGTCATCGTCTGTATATAGCAGTCTGGATAACCTGTCGTCAGAGACACGGATTTTTTTAACGGCTGCCCACACCAGGATATCCAGCATAGGTATCACACGATAACTGATGAGTTTCTTGATAGTTCCATACCCAAAGCGAACTGATTCTAAAGGATCTGGTTCGATACCTTTGATTTTACGCCACTGCGGTAATGCAGCTTTAAGCGACTCTGCAATCTCTTCGTCTGTGCCACTTGCCAAATCAATCTCGAACATGACTGTTCGTGAAAACTGATCTGGCATAATATCTGAAAGTGATTCTTCCCGAAGATCTCTGTTTATTGAATAATTGTCATCACCATCCCAAACAAAACCTCCGCGTTGCATAGCAATGATGCTCGTTTCAGCAAGGCGATCAAGAGTTGTTAGAAAAAAATGGGGAGGCTGAAAAAGTTTATTGGCAGGAGTCATGTATCCCAGTTGCCCTTCTTCAATTAAAAAAGGATTGCCACTGAAAATTTTTGAGAAGTAACCCATAAGAGTTCTGCTCTCAAACTCTTCCCGATACTCCTTAAAGAACAAGTTACGAGCCCATATCTCATGGTAAAACTGGAGCAATGAGAGGTCTTCAAATTTGCGATATGTATCAATCTTAAACCAACTCTTGATGTCTTTTGTGTGCTCTGGTGACCAGTTGTTCAAAATCCATTCTCCACCTATGCTGGTACTGCCCTACGGATAGAATTCAGTTTCGCTGAAAAACTACCGCATTCACTAATCGGTGAAAAGCAGATCCTGCTTGCGCAGTTCAGCTACTAGCAGGGAGTTGAACTGAAGAATTTGTTTCCTTTTGATACAATTCTCCAATCCGCTAATCGTGATAACCCATACCATTACGATTTATGGTTCCTTTTTAGAACCACACATAAAATTCAAAGTATAAATAACATTAAAAATCAATGGAATGAATGGCTAATTACAGGGACGCCAGCCCACCAAATAATGATCCGGATACGTCCGGTGAAGTACAGAAAGCCCGCACGGCACAAGCCCTGCGGGCTTTTTTGTGTCTGTCATTGTCCGAGGACATCCGGCTAAATCCGGTGATTATTGGTATACGTTTAGGTATACGGTAGGATGTATACCTAAAAGCGTATACCAATTCATGAAGGAGCGGCCACAGTGGCACGGACAACACGCCCCCTTACCAACACCGAAGTTCTTCGCGCTAAAGCGTTAGAGAAGGATCTAACTCTGCATGATGGCGATGGCCTTTTCCTGATAGTGAAAACCAGCGGGAAAAAGCTCTGGCGTTTCCGTTATCAACGTCCAGCGACAAAACAGCGGACAATGATGGGGCTTGGTGCTTTCCCCGCCCTTTCACTTGCTGACGCCCGAGGGTTAAGAGCGGATTACCTTGCCTTGTTAGCCAACGGAATTGACCCACAAGTTCAGGCCGAAGTTGCAGAGGAACAACAGCAAATCGCTCTGGACAGTATTTTCTCAACGGTCGCCGCTAACTGGTTCCAGCTCAAAAGTAAAAGCGTTACCCCTGATTACGCAAAAGACATCTGGCGCTCATTGGAGAAAGATGTATTCCCTGCCATCGGTGAGATCCCCGTTCAGCAAATTAAAGCCCGAATATTGGTTGAAGCATTGGAGCCAATCAAAGGTCGTGGAGCGCTTGAGACTGTACGTCGACTGGTGCAGCGTATTAACGAGATAATGATTTATGCCGTAAACACTGGTCTGATTGATGCCAATCCAGCATCAGGTATTGGAATGGCCTTTGAGAAGCCCAAAAAACAAAACATGCCGACGCTGCGGCCAGAAGAATTGCCGAAGCTGATGCGTTCTTTAGTCATGTCAAATCTGTCTGTTCCGACTCGCTGTCTCATTGAATGGCAACTCCTGACGCTCGTGCGCCCTTCTGAGGCTTCCGGTGCTCGTTGGGCAGAGATCGATCTCGATGCAAAGCTCTGGACTATTCCGGCCAAAAGGATGAAGGCCAAAAGAGAGCACATCGTACCTTTATCTCCTCAAGCATTAGAAATTTTGGAAGTGATGAAGCCAATCAGTGCCCATCGTGAACACATTTTCCCAAGTAGAAATGACCCTAAACAACCAATGAATAGCCAAACCGCAAACGCTGCGTTGAAACGAATTGGATATGGAGGGAAACTTGTTGCACATGGCCTACGCTCTATTGCAAGTACAGCTATGAATGAAGCCGGTTTCAATGCGGATGTTATCGAAGCAGCTTTAGCTCATTGCGATAAAAACGAAGTAAGACGTGCTTACAATCGTTCAACTTACTTACTCAAAAGAACAGAGTTAATGGATTGGTGGGGAGAAAGCATTCATGAGAATAGTATCACTAAACAATTACGGTAATCATTAATCATGCAAAATATAATCAATGACATCGAATTAGCATTAAAGGATGGAATGCTTGGCTTCAATAATATAATTGAGGTTACCGAAGTTTTCTCATTATCACCTGATAATAAAATCAACAATATTTTAACGCTAATGGTTGCTGAAAATATTAACAAACCGGTCGCCACTGGAGAATCTTTTTTAACAAATAAACTGATTTCTATCAACCAACTCAAGAACTGGCGATTTGGTATTAAAAGATATCATATTGAAATTAATGAACTCTTTCGCAAATTAGAAATTTTAACTCAAGATGGAGTGTGGGATAAAAATCAAAGCGACATTACTAATCTAAAAAAAATAGATAAGTATTTTGTCTCTCCTAATTCATATGAGTCAGTACCAATTAATAATATATTAAAAAATAACTTTCATAATGGAAGTTATGTTTTTGAATGGTTTGACTTCGACAAAGAAAACCATCAAGAATTGTTATCGTCTCCTCAAGCATTACAAAGACTATCTGATAGGATAAATGAAGTTCTACCTATATCCATTTCAAGTGTTTCAGATAGAATAGGGAATTTTTTACTGCAAATACCTAGCACTGTTTTAATGGCTCGTTTTGGGCTAGAAAAACAAAATGAAACATACTCATTAAATTGTAGTATAGCTTGGCATGAATATGCTCACAAAAGGGATCTGATAATAAATTGTCACTTAAGTGAAAATGATAACGTCTGCGAAGGTTACTATACTAAAATTCTAAAAAGTGATGAATCTAATCTTTCATTACCAATAGCAAATAAACGTGCTCATATTGGTACTATCTGGGATCCTGAAAATAACTTTATACTAGCGAGAACCAGACCATCAGCCTTCATATCTCCTAATGCAAGAATTACAACTACAGTTTCCACATTTAAAGAAAGAGTTTTAACGAACAATGGGACATCTAAAGTAATTAGTGTATTAAAGCCAGACAATAATACAAATAAACCTCGGCACGAAAAACCCATTATTAACTGGACGGAAAAAAGGATTTATGAAAATAGCAGCGCCGAGTTAAAGAAAAGCCGTAATTTTGTTCAATACAATTCCAAAGGAATTAATAAAACCCAATCAAAAAGCGAAGCTCTTGAGGATTTAGTTTATTTAATCAATAAATATGGGCAACGTGCAGTCTGGTTATGGGATCCTTATTTAAGCTTTCAAGATATATTCGACACATTATTAATGAACAAATACTCAAACTCCATTATGAAAGCAATTAGCTCATTAGAGTTACCACCGGATTCGAATGAAATATCGTCACGAGAGATTTATGAATCAAAGACACTTCAGACCATAAAAGAATATAACAAAAGCTTTAATGCCTTACCTTTAGAGACAATTAAGACTTTAAATTTAGAGTTTAGATGTAAAACAGGAAATAATGGATGGAGCTTTCATGATAGATTTATTATCTTCCCATCAACTGATTATCATTCGAATACTTTAGCTTGGTCTTTAGGTACATCAGTCAACTCATTTGGCACGAGTCACCATATATTACAAAAAGTACAGGATGCACAATTGATCGCTAATGCTTTCTCAGAGTTATGGGAATCTTTATCAGGAAATGATTGTTTAGTATGGAGCAACAGCAATGTTTAATAATTGGGAGCAATTTCGTAGTTCAGTTAAAAATACTCTTACTATGATTGATCGCATGAGTCATGATAATGGCTATCGCGATTATAAAACAATAGTCGAAAATTCAGAAACTTATTGTTTACTCGACTTTTCGAAAAATAATCACCACTCTAATAACCACAATCAGCATGTAATTCATGAGTTAAAAGAAATATTTGAAGAATACGAAAACTGGTCACCAATTTTTATTTTTATCAGCTATCTCATGAACCCTGAGTTCATTATATCCAAGATCATTGATAAAACATCACCTAATGCTTATTTTTTAAATCAAGCCCGCACTTGTATAATTAATTACTATATACCCAGTGAATTTAGTGAACACTATTCCGAACGTTTCAAAATAAAAGACTTAGATATATCTACACTTGATTCCCCTCATGAGGTTGAAGTTATTGATCGACAATTAAGTTATTACAATGATCTGCTACCAGACATAATACCTAACGATGTCAGGATTTCATTATATGTTTTATCCGAATATAATTGCGAGATGCTTAACGATGTTTTATCTAGTTCAATAAACATCATCAAAACATACTGCCTTTCATCTTGCATTAGCATGGAAAAAAGAATCAACCTAGTAAATTTATCTAATGCAACGCATGTTTCAAAAATTTTGACATTCTACATTTTCAACAATACAAAAACAAATAAGAAAAACATTGAAATTAACAACCATCATTTGGTTAAGTTGTTTGAAACTCTTTACAAAAAAGGAGAGTTTGGCTATTGGATGAAATATATAAATACATATCCGTGTAGATTCCCCGACATACAACCATATTTAGGGGAGGCTTTAGCCCTCATAAATTCTCCAGAGGCACTGGAGTTATACCTTGACTCAATTAAACTACATAACAATGACCTAGACCGCTCTTACACTAACTCCAGAGAATTAGTAGCGCAATGCTTAACAATATTCAAGAAAAGTTCCACTTCGGCTTTACAAGCATATTGCTGGGATAAGGCATTTATTAAATGGAGTAAATGGAATTTTGGACTAAATACAAATGATTTATTATTTTCCATTTCATTATCAGAATTAGACTATCCTGTAATACAATACTTTCTAAACAACACTACTGAAATAGAGAGAGAACAATTTATTGATGATATATGGGAAAAACTATCATCCATTGATAATATATGGCATGATTCACAATCACAGCAAGTTAGCTACTATTACAGATGTGCGTCTACTCTACAATTACCTTTGCATGCAAAATTAGCAAAAGAAAAGAACGACTCAAAAGTAAATCTTTTTTTACGATTTGACCTGGATATTTCAAAATATAACCAGATGCTTTTTGGAGTTTAATACTTTGGCGCGCAATGCTCTCCCCACCACGCCTGCCCGCTTAAGGGGCCGCTTTTAATGCAGGTGCAAAGGCGGCCTCAGGTCGCGCCGCGACTGGCGCTGGTCGGGAGTACAGGGGCGGGAAAACGCATGCAAAACCATGCACCCTTTGGATGCATGGCTTAATTCGGGAAAAATGACGGGATTTACAGGGATTGTTTGACAGGCTACTGCGCGGCCAGTTCGGCGCGTCGACGGGTGTAAATCATGCTCTGTGCAGGGGTGAATTTTTCACGATTATCATCCCGCGAAGGTGCGTCAGGCCTGTATCCGATGGCCGTTAAAATGTCATTGTCCTGTGCGGAATAATTAATTTCATTTCCTGCGGCCAGCCAGACGGAAAGAGCTTCTCGCAGGTATGCTACTGAACGGTCAAGCGCACGGTTTTTTATCATCGTGGGCTGGTTCTTAATTCCCATCAGCTCGGGTGCCAGCGCGGCGGCCAGCTCTGCGCCGTTCTGCTGCATAAAATCGTACAGCCGGTTACGGATGCTGATGCGCTGCACCTCCTCATGCGAGGAAATATAGCGACCGGCGGCCTGATTAACCTCCCATTTTTTTACGTCAATGCGGTCGCGCAGCGACTGTAATCTGCGGGAGCCTGATGCGTTGTCATCCAGCAATAATGCCTGATATTCCTGCTCGGCAGCGGCCAGTTCGGCTCTACGGTTCAACCATGCGGTTTTGTTCGTCTGACAGGCCTCAAACGCCTGCTGTAAGGTCAGGGTGGTCACGGGTTGTCTCTCCTGATTAATGGCGGAACGGTGAGCTGTAACAGCCTTTCACCTGACGTGGAGCTACGGGTGCTGTCGGCACCGGTGCGGGTTTCTCATCGACGACCGGGGAACGGATCACCTCAAAGATGGACTCATGCGTTTTGAATGTCGCCGAGCAGTGCACATTCTGGCACTGCAGGTAACTTTCTTTGACGCTCTCCGACATATAGCGGCTGGTGCGAACGTGGGCCGCCGTGCGGCAGAATGGACAGCGCATCATGACAGTAATCCCCGTGCTTTCAGGTCGGCCTCACGTTCCCGCATTTTTTCCTGCCAGACTTTGCGCTGGCCGGGCGTGGTCGCAACGTCATGCTCCATATGCGGCAGGGTGGAGGCCGACAGACCTGTTTTAAACAGCACGGGTTCATCAGTCAGACGGATATTGCAGCCCCTCACCGCCTGCTCAAGCCACGTTTTCACCTGCTGCATAACGGCATGCTCTGGCTCGACATAGCCCTGATGACCGATGGTGTTGGCAAGCGGATTTTCTTTAACCAGAATGCTGAGTTTCATTGCTCTGACGAGGGCACTGCAGCTTTCACGCAGGGCAACATCGAGTTCATGCTCTGCATACTGACTGAGGGCACCGTGATGTGCCTGACGGTATGCTCTGGCCGTGCGGTCACAGGCTCCCCGGAGGCTATCCAGCTCGAAAGAAAGCACCTCAGCCATGTTGTCACATTCCTGCGCCAGTTCACGCCGTGTCACGCGCTCTATATGGCGTTGTTTCAGCTCATCGGTAATGACAGCACCTCCGGCACGAAAGGCGGTACGCCATGCGCCGGAATCAGTGCCGTTTTCCTGCTCCAGCTCATTTTTTTGGGTTTGCACCTGGCGGATTGCCGTCGTGGTTTCGTCCATACGTCGGGCATTGGTGAGATGCGCTTCTCTGGCCGTTTCGAGGCGTTCTATCGAGGGTTTAAGGTAGTCGGGAATAATAGCGGTCTGCGTCATGTCGGGTCTCCTCTTTGTTTCAATCTGAGGAGATTCTGCCGCGCCAGACACAACAACACGATTCATTGCCGTTGTGGCAAAAATGGCACAAACAGACCTTAAAAACCGGCTGGCCAGAGAAAGGTCTTTGGAAAACCTTACTCACTGTTTGTTTTTTTAATAATAACTATTCACTACTGTTCACTGAAAAGAAAAAGATAAGTAATACAGTGAGATAAAGGGTGAACAGTTGAAGGTATAAGTGTTCACTGACTATTCACTACTGTTCACCCTCCGATTTTATTGCTGATGTCATAGCTTAGACTTTATTTCGATTGATATTGATAAATATATAACTAAAAGGAATCGAAATTGCTGCAATGTAATGCAGTGATTTGCATCTGTTTGCCAGCGTTTGCCTTTGTTTGCCATAGCGAAAAGTCAATGTTTGTTTCCCCGAAAATCTCACATGACCTGAGGGAAAATATAACCATAATAAGGAGCTACCCGAAGCCGGACGGACACGACCGGCACTGTATGGACTTTGTGAGGTAGCCCGATGCACACTGCTTTTTCTTCCCCGTCTTCTGCCCCTGCCGCGCCGCTGATGCCGGTCTCTGACGCCGTTCATGAGCGTTTTATTCGTCTGCCCGAAGTGATGCATTTATGCGGCCTGTCTCGTTCGACTGTTTATGACCTCATCAGTCGGGAGGCCTTCCCGAAACAAATCAGCCTCGGCGGAAAAAACGTGGCGTGGGCGCAGTCAGAAATCACCGCATGGATGGCGGATCGCATTGCCGAACGCAACCGGAGCTATGACGCATGATGATGACCGTTCAGCAAACAGCCCCTTTTTCTGGCTTGCTTCTTTTCGGCATTTCCAGGTATAGTTTTCCCGCTGTCGCAAAATCGGCAGCCGGGCGTGAGAACCCGAGTTTAACTGTGGCGACACCGGACGCGCCATGCGTCTTTTTTTGTGTCTATGCTTTTGCACACCCATTTATCGGGCAACGGTTCTTTGTCTGTTGCGCCGTCAAAATAATGGTGGCTCAGGCGGGGCAGCTTTCGGGCTGGCCGGTTTCCATAGTTGCCGGTTTCTCACCCCCGTCTGGGCTACCACCATCGCGTGAGAACTTCGGTGGTAGCTGTAATCAGCTAACTATGGAGGTTGCCCTTATGGCTACGACCCTCACCCCGTCATATCCGCAGTTTGTCTTTGTGTTTGCCGCCGTTCGTCGTGCAGACCGTAAACCCCGTATCTGTATGCTTCGTACCGTTGCCGGTGATGAACACGCCGCACGTCTTTCCCTCGTTCGCGATTACGTCCTCTCGTTCGCTGGTCGTCTGCCGGTTGCGGAGGTACGCGCATGAGACACACCACCATTACCGCCCGTGACCTCGAATGTCTGGAGCATATGCGCAACGTCGGCCAGCTCGTCGGCGACCTGATGCAGGTGCAGGACTGCGCCACCGTTCGCCGTGACCCGGCGCAACAGTTACAGCTCACCTCCGTGATTTACCTTATGACCGCCCAGCTCGACGGCGTGGTCGAACGCTGCAATCAGCACTGGCTGACCGGGGAGGGCAACGTATGAAAAAGCCATTACCGCCCGTATTACGCGCCGCGCTGTATCGTCGCGCAGTGGCCTGTGCATGGCTGACCCTGTGCGAACGTCAGCACCGCTACCCGTATCTCACCCTTGACACGCTGGAAAGCGCCATTGCCGCCGAGCTGGAGGGTTTCTACCTGCGCCAGCATGGCGAGGAAAAAGGCCGTCAGATTGCCTGTGCACTGCTGGAAGATTTAATGGAAGCCGGACCACTGAATACCGCGCCGTCACTGTCCTTTCTCGGGCTCGCGGTGATGGATGAACTTTGCGCCCGTCACACCACACCGCCTGTACTGCACTGAGGGAGAAAATAACAATGAAAATGAACGTAACGGAAACCCTAAAACAGGCGTGCGGCCACTGGCCACGCATTCTCCCGGCGCTGGGTGTGAAGGTGATTAAAAACCGCCATCAGGCCTGCCCGGTATGCGGCGGCTCTGACCGCTTCCGCTTTGACGATAAAGAGGGGCGCGGCACGTGGTTCTGTAACCAGTGCGGTGCGGGTGACGGACTGAAACTGATTGAGAAGGTATTCGATGTATCTGCCTCAGAGGCCGCCCAAAAGGTGAATGCCGTCACCGGCAATCTGTCGCCGGTCGCCCCGGAGGTGATTGCGGCCACAGAAGCTGAAACCGATGTCGACCGCAAAGCGGCGGCCGAGCTGGCCGCGAAACTGCTGGAGAAAACCCGACCGGCCACCGGCAACACCTACCTGACCCGTAAGGGCTTCCCCAGTCGGGAATGTCTGGCGCTGACGGCTATTCACAAAACCGGCGGCGTGACGTTCCGCGCCGGTGATGTGGTGGTGCCGCTATATGACGATACCGGCGGACTGGTTAATCTTCAGCTTATCCATTCTGACGGTCTCAAACGCACCCTGAAAGGCGGAGCGGTAAAAGGTACATGCCATATCATCGAGGGGCAGAAACAGGCCGGAAAACGTCTGTGGATAGCGGAGGGTTATGCGACCGCGCTCACCGTGCATCACCTGACCGGCGAAACCGTCATGGTGGCGCTGTCGTCCGTGAATCTCCTTTCTCTGGCGAGCCTTGCCCGTCAGAAATACCCGGCCTGTCAGATTGTGCTGGCCGCCGACCGTGACCTCAACGGCGACGGCCAGACAAAAGCCGCTGCGGCCGCAGAAGCCTGCGAGGGCATTGCTGCGCTGCCGCCGGTGTTCGGTGACTGGAATGATGCGTTTATTCAGAAAGGTGAGGAGGCCACGCGGAAAGCGATTTATGACGCCATCCGACTACCGGCTGACAGTCCTTTCACTACCATGAGCGAAGCGGAATTTACCGCCATGAGCACCAGTGAAAAGGCAATGCGGGTACATGAACATTACGGCGAAGCGCTGGCCGTGGATGCGAACGGCCAGCTCCTGTCCCGCTATGAGGCCGGTATATGGAAAATCATTCCGCCGTCGGATTTTGCCCGCGACGTGGCCGGGTTGTTCCAGCATCTGCGCGCGCCTTTCTCGTCAGGGAAAATTGCCTCAGTGGTGGAGACCCTGAAACTGATTATTCCGCAGCAGGACTCCCCTGCGCGCCGTCTGATTGGCTTTCGCAACGGCGTACTCGATACCGCCACCGGCACATTCAACCCGCATCATAAATCACACTGGCTGCGCACGCTCTGTGATGTGGATTTTACCCCGCCGGTGGAGGGCGAAACGCTGGAAACCCACGCCCCGGATTTCTGGCGCTGGCTCGACCGCGCCGCCGGTGGCAGACCGGAAAAACGCGACGTGATACTGGCCGCGCTGTTTATGGTGCTGGCGAACCGCTACGACTGGCAGCTCTTTCTCGAAGTGACCGGGCCGGGTGGCAGCGGGAAAAGTATTCTGGCCGAAATTGCGACCATGCTTGCCGGGGAAGATAACGCCACGTCGGCCACTATTGAAACGCTGGAATCACCGCGTGAACGTGCCGCACTGATTGGCTTCTCACTTATACGCCTGCCTGACCAGGAGAAATGGAGCGGTGACGGGGCAGGACTTAAGGCCATCACCGGCGGTGATGCGGTCTCGGTAGACCCGAAATACAAGGATGCGTACTCCACCCATATTCCGGCGGTGATTCTGGCCGTGAACAATAACCCGATGCGATTTACCGACCGTAGCGGCGGTGTTTCCCGTCGCCGGGTGATCCTGCATTTCCCGGAACAGATTGCCCCGGAAGAACGTGACCCGCAGCTTAAGAACAAAATCGCCCGTGAGCTGGCCGTGATTGTGCGCCAGCTTATGCAGAAGTTCAGCGACCCGATGACCGCCCGCGCACTGCTCCAGTCACAGCAGAACTCCGATGAGGCACTCAGCATCAAGCGCGAAGCCGACCCGACCTTTGATTTTTGTGGTTACCTTGAAGCGCTGCCGGAGCCTGAGGGGATGTATATCGGCAATGCCAGCATCATTCCGCGTCAGCCGCGCCTCTATCTGTATCATGCCTATCTGGCGTATATGGAAGCCCACGGCTACAAAAACACACTCAGCCTCACCATGTTCGGTAAGGGATTGCCAGCCATGCTGAAAGAGTACGGACTGAGTTATGAGAAGCGCCGTAAAAATCAGGGCATACAGACCAATCTGGCGCTAAGAGAAGAAAGCAACGCCGACTGGTTACCGAAATGCGATGACCCCATAGCGAAATAACCTGACCTGACCGGCAATCGCCGGTCTTTTTTTACCTGCAAAACGGCAAAAGTGAACAGTAAAGTGTTCACTGTTCACCAACCATTCACCGCATAAGTTAATGAATATTATAAATAAAAAACATTAGTGAACAGTGTGAACAGTTTTTCTGAAAAAAAGTTTTTTTCTTGATGTGATCTATTCAAAAACAGGTTCACTTAACCACAGGAAGCGCTGCAACAAATCGCCATTGGTATACGCTTAGGTATACCAATGAAAGTTGAATTGGTTAAAATTGCTTTATAACAGATAGTTATGTGAATTATTCAGACTCCGCCAGCCCACCAAAATTCTCCATCGGCGATCACCAGAGTCGACTGATGAAGTTCTGAAAGCCCGCATGGCGCAAGCCCTGCGGGCTTTTTTGTAACCTCAACATGTCCCGCGAAGTCCGTAAAATTTCCCGGCGACACAGCAACATCACGCCATTAAACATTGTTTTTCTCATGCTCAATAAGCCATTCTTTGCGTGAAATCCCCCCTCCATAACCTGTCATCGCGCCATCTTTTCCAATTATCCTGTGACAGGGGATCACAATCGCAATCCGGTTTGCACCATTAGCAGCAGCGACGGCGCGCACAGCATTGGGCTTATTAAGCCGTAGTGAAATGGCCTGATAGTGTGAGGTCTGTCCATAGGGAACAGCACGCAACACATGCCAGACGGATTGTTGAAAATCACTGCCCGGAGCATCTAAAGCCAGATCAAACTGTCGGCGCGTTCCGGCAAAATACTCGCCGATCTCTTTTACTGTCTGCCGGGTATGGCTGTTTTCGCCGGTGACGATTCTGGCGTTAAATAAACGCTGAATATCGCGGAATTCTGTTTCTAACATCCGGCGATCGGTAAACTCCAGCAGACAGACTCCCCGCTCTGTCGCGCAGACAAACATCGGTCCAAGCGTCGTGGTAAACCGGTGAATGACTATCACCTGGGTTGCCTGAGTCGGCGCTGCGCCAGTAAGCCGCTTGTAGGTATAACCAAAGCCGCTAAGCGATTCATAGCCATTGTCCAGCGCAACATCAGTCGCCGTTCGTCCACTTTTTAGCTCCTGCAGGGCAACGTTCACCCGCTGCATTCGCTGGAAAGCCTGAAAAGTGATGCCGTGATGTTGCAGGAACCAGCGCCTTACCCGCTCCGGGCTGATGCCATGCTGACGAAGCTCCGCGTCTGCTACACGGGATTTGATATCGCGCCTGACAAGCGCAAGCGCCTGCTCAACGAATAATGGCGCGCTGTGCGCATTTTCCGCAGGTCTGCAGACTTTACAGGGACGAAAGCCGTCCGCCAGGGCAGATTTGGCATCTTTATAAAATTCGACATTTTCGCGCTTGGGCTTTCGCGCCCGGCATACCGAAATGCAGAATACGCCAGTGGTTTTGACGCCAACAAAAAACACACCAGTGTAGTCTGAAGCACGTTCAAGTAATGCCTGATACCAGATATCACACAGATTTTTATCGGTTATTTTCATCACCAAAAAGTCCTTCAAACGTCTGACGAGATCGGATCGCATGCATGACATCAGTCAGCGTTGACTGCATCGCTGAATGAACAAAATTGCCCATTGAAATACGGCTTACCCCTGCCCGTTTCAGCCTCTCGAATGACGGAAGATCGGGCATACACATGACATTCAAAGGCAATCCCGTTGCCTCTGCAATGAGGCTGATGTCTTTCTCTGACGTGAGGCAGGGAACAAAAAGGCCGTCAGCACCTGCAGCTTTATAGCGTTGACCCCGTAATATCGTCTCCTGCAACGCGTCTTCATGCCCGAGCAGGTAAGTGTCAGTCCGGATGTTCAGAAACAGGCTGTAATTTTCGCTTCTCAGCGTATCGCATACTGTTCTCAGGTTACGGGAAAAATCAGAGGCATCGTCAAGCTGACGAACCCCGTTTATGACTCGGCTGTCTTCGAGGTTAACGCCTGCGACGCCTGTCTGAGCAAGGCGCCGCAGATTGTCTGCTATCTCTTCGGCTGAATCACCATACCCTGCTTCCATGTCAACGCTCAATGGCAGGCTGCTGGCAGCCCGGATCCGGGTGACCATATAAAACAACTCATCAAACGGCACTCCCTGCCCGTCGTCATATCCCAGTGTGGACGCTATAGCTGCACTGGACGTTCCAAGAACCTGGTAGCCTGCTTTTTGCGCTGCGACAGCACTGGCGGCATCCCAGACGTTGGCGATAAGAAGAGGCTCATGCTGATAGTGGCGTTCTGCAAAGTTCATATTCATATCCTCTCGATAGATTGAAAATGAATCTAAGCACTCAGGAAGAACCTCACAACCGAAATTCAGACGACCATTTTTTAGCAAACGTCGTCTGAACATGGGGGGCGGAACTGACCAAAACCTTTCAGGCCCGGGCTCCGGCTTTCAGCATGGCTAAGCAGACGAGGCTCTCCCACATGTTCCCCGGTGAAAGCATGGAGCAGGTGACCCAGTGTTCCGGCGAACACAATACGCTGAGCCATGATCTCGTCATAGTAGAGAGGGTCTACCACAACGACAAAATCAAGATCGGAGTATTGATCGAACCCGCCATGAACAAGCGAGCCGCCAGGGAGAAGGGAGTGAATCTGCGATCATTCCACCACAATCACTACGTCCAGCCCTGACAGAGCTCATTCATCTTCTCGCTTGAGAAGCTACCCTCTCCCTTTGACCAACATCAACGACACCGTCCCTCCCCCTATGGAGAATAAAAAAACACCCCTACCCAGCGCTACGGAATAGCCGCTCAACCCGGAAGGAACTCCACCATGTACAGACCCATAACCGTCATCATATTCATTCTCCTGACGCTCGCCGCCCTCGCGGAAATAGGCGTTTTATCCTTTGGATAATCCTCAGGCTAAATACCTCTCATCAGGGCATGTTGATCTCATTACAGTTTTTTCCTAAAGCCATCCCGTTTCGCCTGTGCCATGCTGAATCACGCTCATAACCGATAACGTTAAATGAGGATATTATGAAAAAAACAATTATCGCATTATCTGCCGTTCTGCTGGCTTCCCCAGTATTTGCTGCGACCACACATGCAACTGACGATACCGTGGCGGCGGCGAACGCAAACGCCAACGAGGCGAAGCAAAAACTGCACGAAGAGCAGAACAAAGGTGAAGAGCTGAAGCTGAAACAGAAGCATGCTGCGGAAGGTAAAAGCGAAAGCTTTGGCAGCAAGGTCAGCGAAGATTCCCAGAAAGCCTGGCATAAAACCAAAGAAGGCACCGAGAAAGGGTGGGATGCCACCAAAGAAGGCGCGGAGAAAGGCTGGAACAAAACCAAAGAAGGTGCCAGCGAGCTGGAAAAGAAAGTCACTGAGTAAGTCGTTATACTCACGAAAAGGTCGCGCTTGCGGCCTTTTTTATTTCTTCGAATATAATGAGCACCTCAGGCGTTTACGCAGTGCGCACTTATCGGAGAAACCACTATGTATCGCCTTTTGGCCTTTCTGACCGTTCTGCTGTTATGCCCTTCCCTGCATGCTGCCCCGAAAAGCTACCTTATCGACACCAAAAACACCGCCATTCGGCTCTCGTGGCACGCCTTCGGCGGCATCCTCTCCTGGGCGACGTTCAGCGGCGTGACGGGTGCCGTAACGCTCAATCCGGATAACGACGTTGACGACCACATCCACGTCACCATTCCCGTAGCAACCCTGGTGGCCTCAAACACGCTGCTCACCTGGCAATTAAAAAGCGACATGTTTTTTGATGCGGAGCACTACCCGACCATCGAGTTCATCAGCTCTCGCGTGGTCGACCAGGGCGCCGGACGGTTCAGGGTGTTCGGCACGCTGACCGTTCGAAACATTGCCCGGCCGGTGATCCTGGAGGCCGCGGTGAAAGACCCGCATGCGCAGGCCCTCACGCTGGATGCCACCACCGCGATATCACGCGCGTCCTACGGGATGGATAAGTTTGCCCTGGTCGTGGACGATCGTATTGCCATCGCCATTGCAATACAGACTAACAAGGTGCCGTCATCCTGAGATCACGCGCTGCAGCCGCTCAGCGTTTCCCCGCAGGTGAGACGGCGGGTTGCGGCCAATCAGGACAAACTGATAGCCCGCCTCCTGCCACCACGCCAGGTTCATGCTGTGCCGCTGCTCCTGTTGGAGCGAGGCCGTCGTCTTCTTATCAACAGGCGAAATGCAGAGGGCCATCGGGCCGTAGTCGGCGTTGATCCAGGCTATCTGCGCGATAGACGTCGTTTCATAGCGCAGCATGCGCACCATTTTAAGCTCTGCCCCCTGCAGGGTAAGCTGCGACAGGTTCAGCGTCATGCCGATGTCCTGCGCGGCCCGTTCCAGCCCGCGCTGCAGAACCGGCGTTGCGCTGTCCATATCCAGCAGCGTCTCGACGCTGTACAGGGACATATATTGCGCTTCGAGGTCGCGGATATGGGCGTTCTCATCCGCAGGCGCAGCTGAGGGACGCAGCAGATACCCCAGCCCGGAACCCACCAGCAAAAAGCTGGCCGAGGCGGCGATCAGCGCCCGTCGGCTGACGCCAGCCGCCGTCGAGACCTGCGGATCGGGAAGTGCCGCGAGACGCGCCTGCATCCTCTCAAGAGGCGCATCATCCAGCAGGCAGGCAAACGCCCCGGCGTAATCCTGGCTGCTTTTCATCAGTTCGTCGGTTCGCCCGGCGAGGCGTTCGTCACATTTTAACTGTTCTTCAAATAACTGCGCGTCGGCGCGGCACATCTCGCCATCTATCCAGGCCACGATGGCGTCGTCGTTATAGGGCGGTGCAAAACGGTGCGCGTTCAAGAGCGTTTCTCCTTTACCGGAGGCAGTGCGTCAGCGGATTTGGCAAGCCGAGCCCGCGCCGTCGCCAGTCGGCTCATCACGGTACCGATCGGCACCGCCAGGGTCTCCGCCGCCTCCTGGTAGGTAAAGCCTTCGACATAAACCAAAAATACCGCGTTGCGCTGGGCTTCGGGCAGCGCATTAACGCGCTGCATCACCTTCAGGTAATGCAGGCGCGTCTCATCCTGTTCGCGGGTGTCGAGCGCCAGCAGCTCGTCGCTGGGGACAAATCCCTGCCCCTGGCGAACGTGTCGTGCCCGAAGCTCAGAGATCCAGATGGAGTGCAGGATCGCGAACAGCCACCTGTCGATGCGCGTGCCAGGCGTGTACTGGCCGCTTCTTTCAAGCGCACGCACGCAGGTGGACTGAACCAGCTCTTCGGCGATATCCCTGTTTCGCGACAGCACCAGCCCATAACGCCAGAGGCGCGTCAGGTGTGCGGCAAGCTGTTGACGAACCTCACGGGTTGCGATGGGTTTTCCCTCCACGAGAAGATCAGGATTCCGGATGTCCATTAATGGCAGCCTGCAGGTCACGGTACTCCTCGCAGGACTGACCACAGATTCCGGCAATGACCTTCAGCTGTTCTTTCGCGAGGTCGGGACGTCCTTTCACCATCCACGCTTCACCGAGATACTCCCGGGCTTTGGCGTAATCCGGGGCGATAGCCAGCGCACGCTGGTAATAACCAATCCCTTCGTCCGTTCGGCCCAGTTTGCGCGTGGCGAACCCGCGATAGTTCCACGCTTCAGCCGTGTTGCCATTTTTCAGCGAATCCAGCAGGTTCAGCGCCGCCTGGTACTCGCCTTTCTTCGCGAGATGGTACGCATAGTTGGTTTTGTCCTGGTCGCTGAGGCTGCTGCTCTTGTCCGGCACGCATTTCTGCGTGGCGCTGTCATACACCTGTCCGGAAGGACAATCAGGCGTTTTGCTCTCGGTACTATTATTGCCCATGGCCAGCGCCAGCGGGGACAGCAAAGAAAAAATCAGCACCGGGATCAAACGAAACGAGGTCGTGTTCATACAAAACTCCAGGGTAAGTGGGGAGTGACGTCAGTAAACGTCCGGCTGACGATTTTTATTCATTCTTCGGTGAATTTTTTTCTGTCCTAAAACCCTGCCTGCACTTCAGTTGTAAAGATAATAAACCAGGTTATTTTTTGTTTTCTCGTTATTATTACTTGCGCCCACTAGCAGAGTTTTAACCCTGTACAAGAATATATTTCATTACCTAAGTGACATAATATATCTTACATCAAAAACGTTACCCTAACTTAAACACACATTAAGCACGCTTAAATAATAACGTTTGACATGATATTTAAAATGCTCCCTACCAATTATCATACTGGGTCGTAAACGTTAAATAACAGAACCACAAAAGAAAACAAAAAGACAGTAAAAAACAACCACATAAAAAACAACAATTATAAAAAAGAGGAATGCATTAATGCCCCACTCATTGTTTCCATCTTTATTTACCAAAGCTTAATTTGCACAACCCTCATTTTCTGTCTATATCATTTTTATATTCCAGAAACCAATTCCTCTATTAATTACAGGGTTTTATAAAATACAAAACACCCATTAAACGGTTTTTTCATAAGTCATTAGATTCGCTCTGATGTTGCCACTCTGACGCATGGCGGGCATCGTGCGCGCTGAATTCTACGGTGAGCGCTGTTTTATAACAGCAGCTGCGCCGGGGGCGCCCTTTACCTTCAGCAGAGATGGCTCGTCTTGCTCGCCGTTCATGACACTTCTGCTGGAGTAATAACAAAATGAGCCAAATCTCTGTTATTTCGTAACTTACTGGCGTAGAAACGACCCTGGAAGGCACACAGGTTACGCTGAACCATTCCTCTGTCGTTGAGCTTCACGTCGAGCGAGCGAGCGTCTCCCACTTCGCGCGAAGCGGTAACGACCTGCTGGTGACACTGCACTCCGGCGAGGTGATCACCCTTAAAAACTTCTATGTGGCGGACGCGCAGGGCGTGAGCCAGCTGGTTCTGCAGGACAGCAACGGCGCATTATGGTGGATTGAAGATCCGACCGGGGCCGCCACGTACGAATCTATCGCGTCCACGGACGTGCTGCTTGCGGCGTCAGGAAGTGACGCCGGTGGCGCCGCCATCTGGCCATGGGCCCTGGGTGGTATTGCCGCTGCAGGGGGCATCGCGGCCGCGGCAAGTAGCGGCGGCGGTGGCGGCGGTGGTGGCAGCAGTAACAATTCGGCCGATCCGGATACGACTGCACCAAATGCACCTTCCGGCCTTAAGTTCTCCTCAGACGGTAAAACCGTCACCGGTTCCGCCGAACCCGGCAGCACCATCACGCTGAAAGACGCGAACGGCAACGTCATTGGCACAGGAAAAACGGGCAGCGACGGCAACTTTAGCGTCTCCCTCGGGACACCGTTGACCAACGGCGAGCAGGTAACCGCCACCGCGACGGATAACGCCGGGAATATCAGCCAGGGTTCAAGCGTCACCGCACCGGATCTCACCGCACCCGATGCACCAACGATTGGCAGCGTAATCGACGATATCGCCCCTCAGACGGGGACGGTGACCAACGGCGGCAGCACCAACGATCGGCGGCCGCAGCTCTCCGGCACTGCCGAAGCGGGCTCCACCGTGACGATTTATGACGGCGGAACAGCCATTGGCACCGCGGTCGTCGCCAGCAATGGCACATGGACATTCACCCCGTCCGTCGACCTGAATGAAAGCACCCACCAGATTACCGTACGGGCAACCGACGCCGCCGGCAACACCGGGCCAGCCTCACCGGTATTCACCCTCACCGTCGATCTTACCCCTCCGACAGCGCCCACCGCGATTGTGCTGCTCGACGATACGGGCCTTATTCGAGGAACAATCACGTCGGGCGTGCCTACCGATGCCTCGCAGCCGATCCTGGCGGGAACGGGCGAACCCGGTGGAACCATCACCATTTACGATAACGGCGTGGCGATTGGTACAACGACGGTGCTGCCTAACGGTACCTGGAGCGTTACCCCAGGGGGCCCGCTCCCGGACGGAACGCACTCGATCACCGTCACTGAAACCGATGCCGCCGGAAACCAGAGTACGGCCTCTGAGCCTATCATCTTTACCGTGGACACCACGCCGCCGTCAGCCCCAGGAAACCTCGTGGTGTCGAATGATGGCGGTACCATCAGCGGCATCGGAGAAGCAGGCAGCACGGTGACCATCCGTGAAGGCGATTTCACCCTTGGCACAGTGGTTGTTGATAGCCAGGGGAACTTCAGCCTGACGCTGAGCCCGCCGAGGATCAACGGCGAAATCCTGACCGCTGACGCCACCGACACGGCGGGTAACACCAGTCCGACCACCTCCGCGGCGGCACCGGACATTACCCCGCCGCAGACCCCGGTCATCCTGTCGGTGATCGATGACGTGCAGGCCACCACCGGCCCCGTGGCCCAGAATGGGCTGACCAACGACCGGGCACCGACCGTGAACGGCACGGGCGAGGCAGGTTCGACCATCACGATTTATAACGGCAGCGATGCCCTCGGTACGGTGGTTGTTCCCTCCTCCGGCCAGTGGAGCTTTACGCCGCCCACACCGCTGACCGACGGCACCTGGGTGCTGACCGCGAAGGCGACGGATCCCGCCGGTAACCCGAGCGGGATATCAAACACGTGGACAATTAACGTTGACGGGACGGCACCTGGCGCCCCGGTGATTTTACAGGTTGTAAACGATATACCAGGGCAGACCGGCGCGATCGACGTGAACGGGACCACCAACGACGCCACCCCGACGCTCAGCGGTACCGCTGAAGCAAACGCGACGATCAGCCTGCGCGTGGACGGTGTTGAAATTGGTACAACCGTTGCCAATGGCCTCGGCGTATGGAGCTTTACCCCTTCCTCCCCAATCGGTGAAGGCCCCCATGCTCTGACCGCCGTCGCGACCGATGCGGCAGGCAACCCCGGCCCCGTCTCCAACACCTGGACCCTGACGGTTGACAGCGTCGCGCCTGCGGCGCCGGTCATTACCCAAGTGCTGGATGATGTGCCGGAGCGCCTCGGCGCGCTCAATTCTGGCGACAGCACCAACGACACCACGCCAACGCTCAACGGCACGGCTGAACCGGGCTCAACCGTTACCATTCGCCTGGATGGTGCCGATCTTATTACGATCCCGATCGACGGCAGCGGCACCTGGACCTATACCCTTCCCACGCCGCTTGACGAAGGTCCTCATACCTTTAGCGTCGTCGCCACCGACGCGGCGGGTAACACCAGCCAGCCGTCAGACGACTTCACCCTGAACGTCGATATCACTGCGCCAGCGGCGGCCACCATCGCCACCGTGATCGACGACGTCGGCGGCGTACAGGGTTCGCTCAACAGCGGCGATACCACGGATGACACTCGCCCCCTGCTGCAGGGCACCGCCCCGGCAGACACGGTGATCACCGTCTATGACGGCACGACTCTGCTTGGCACCGCCATCCTCAACGGCAGCGGCGGCTGGAGCTTCACGCCCGTGACCCCGCTCACCGACGGTCCGCATTCCCTGACGGTGCACGCCACGGACGCCGCGGGCAATACCACCATCTCAACGCCATTTGAACTGACGGTGGACACCCTCACCCCGGACGCCCCTGACAATCTGAACCTGGCACCAGAAGGTACGCCACTAACCGGTAGTGCCGAAGCGGGAAGCCTCATCACGGTGAAAGACAGTAATGGCAACGTCATTGGTACCGGGGTTGCCACTGGCGGTAACTTCTCCATCGCTGTCAGCCCCGCTCAGCAGGATGGCGCGACCCTGACCGTGACCGCGACAGATGCTGCCGGGCATGAAAGTCCCGTTGCGAATTACACCGTCACCGGTACGGAGCCGAATCTTCCTGACGTGCCCGTGATCGTGGCCATCAACGATGACGTCGACCCAATCATTGGCGACGTGAAAGGCAAAACGACCAACGACACCACCCCAACCCTCACCGGTACGGCTCAGGCGGGAAGCCAGATCGCTATCTACCTGGACGGTGGCGTGACGCCCGTCTCGACGGTCACTGCCGACGGCAGCGGCAACTGGAGCTATACCCCAGCCGCGCTTGGCGAGGGGCTGCACACCTTTGAGGTGACCGCGACCCTCAACGGCCAGACCAGCGGCCGCTCTCCGGCGGCCAGCGTCACCGTTGACCTCACCGCGCCGGGCACGCCGACCATCGGCGCCGTGATTGACGACGTCGGCCCGGGCACCGGCCCGCTGACCAGCGGCCAGACCACCAACGACAACCAGCCGACGCTCACTGGCACCGGCGCGGTGGGCGATACCATCTCGATCTACAACAACGGCGTGCTGCTGGACAGTGTGGTAATCGGCAATACCGGCACCTGGAGCTACACCACGCCTGTCCTGGCAGAGGGCAATCACGTCCTGACCATCCGCGAGACCGATCCGGCGGGGAACCAGAGCGGTCCTTCGGCGGGCTTCACCGTCGTGGTGGATTCCGTTTCCGCCACGCCGGTCATCACCAACGTCACGGATAATGTGGGCAATGCCGCCACCACGGTGGTCAGCGGCGAGCTCACCAACGACGCCACGCCAACCCTTACAGGGACAGCGGACGCAAACAGCGTGGTGACTATTTTCGACGGCGGCACGCAGATTGCCGTAGTGACGGCTGACAGTACCGGCGCATGGACGTTTACTCCTGATACCGCCCTCGGCGAAGGCTCGCACAGCTTCACCGTCCGGGCGACCGACCCGCAGGGCAACCTCAGCGCGGTCTCCGCCCCCTGGAGCGTGGTGATTGACCTGACGGCACCGACGGTTCCAACGCTGGATAATGTGAACGACGACGTCCCTGGCGGCGTCCTGGGTAACCTCACCAGCGGCCAGGTAACCAACGACAGCACCCCAACCATCAGCGGCACCGGGCTGGCGGGCAGCACTATCCACATCATGAATAACGGCACGCAGATTGGTACAACGACCGTTGACGGAAGCGGGAACTGGTCCTTTACGCCGACCACGCCGCTGGGCGACGGCAGCTACTCCCTGCGCGCGTATGCAACGGATGCGGCAGGCAATGCCTCGGCCAACTCATCGGTCTTCACCTTTACCGTGGATACCGCAGCCCCCGGCGTGCCGGTGGTGACCAGCGTGGTTGATGATATCGGTCCGGTCACCGGGACGCTCACGTCGGGTAACAGCACCAACGACGCGCGTCCGACCTTCAGCGGCACGGGCGAAGTGGGTTCTACCGTGCACGTGCTCGTTGATGGCAACGAAATTGGCACGGCGGTGGTCAATGCCCAGGGCAACTGGAGCTTCACCCCGGGCAGCGATCTGGCCGAAGGTCCACACGCCATCACCTTTAACGCGACCGATGCGGCAGGCAACACCGGCGCCACAACGGCACCGTTTAACCTGACGGTCGATACGGGCGTGCCGTTAGCGCCGGTCATCTCGACCGCGGGTGACAACGTGGGCAGTATTCAAACCCCGCTCTCTTCCGGGCAGAGCACCGACGACACCACGCCGACGCTGAACGGCACCGCGACCGCCAACGCCACGGTCACTGTTTATGAGAACGGACAGCCGGTCGGCACCGTGCAGGCGGACGGCACCGGCGCATGGAGCTTTACGCCATCAGCGCCGCTGGGCAACGGCAGCCATACCTGGACCGCCACGGTCACCGATGCAGCGGGCAACGTCAGCCCGACCTCGCCGGGCTTTACCCTGATTGTTGATACCGCGGCACCGAACGCGCCGGTTATCAGCCAGGCAATCGACGACGTGGGCAGCATCACCGGCCCGCTCACGTCCGGGCAGACAACCGACGACACCCAGCCGCAGCTTGTTGGGACCAGCGAACCGTTTGCCACCGTGAAGATCTATGAGGGCACCACCCTGGTCGGCACGGGCACCGCGGACGGCAGCGGCAGCTGGAGCATCGTGCTCACCCCTCCGCTGACCGCGGGCGCGCACAGCTTTACCGCGCAGGCCACGGATGCGGCAGGCAATACCAGCGTGTCGTCCACCAGCTTCAGCCTCACTGTCGACACCACGCCGCCTGCGCTGCCGGTGCTGACCAGCATTCTGGATGACGTGGGCAATGCGGCGACGCCAGTTGCCAACGGTGGGTTCACCAACGACGCGCAGCCGACCCTCAGCGGTACGGCGGAAGCGGGAGCCACGGTGAAAATCTTTGATAACGGCGTACAGATCGGCAGCGTGACGGCGACCGGCGGCGCGTGGAGCTTTACGCCATCTCCGGCGCTGAGCAACGGCGCGCACACGTTGACCTTCACCGCCACCGATGCGGTGGGCAACGCCAGCGCCCCCACCGCCGGATATGTCATTAACGTCGATACCCTCCCGCCAGCCGCGCCGGTCATCAGTTCGGTCATTGATGATGTCGGCAGCGTCACCGGGCCCGTGACCGGTACAAACCCGACTAACGACACCCGTCCAACGCTGAGCGGGACCGCCGAAGCGAATGCCACGGTTCGGATCTACGACGGCATCACGCTGGTGGGCACGGTCACCGCCGATGGCAGCGGCAACTGGACCCTGTCACAAACCACCACCACGTTGACGCAGGGCACGCATAACTTTACCGCGACGGCCACCGATGCGGCGGGCAACACCAGCGTGGCGTCAGCCGTGACGACGATTATCGTCGATACGACCGCGCCAACGGCGCCGACCGGAACCTTCAACGCCGACGGTAGCGTCCTGACCGGGAGCGCGGAGGCGGGCAGCACCGTCACTATCCGCCTTGCGGACGGTTCAACGGTGACCGCCATTGCGGGCAGCAACGGCACCTACAGCTACACCTTCATTAACAAACAGATCGAAGGTCAGACGCTGCAGATCACCGCGACCGACGTCGCAGGCAACACCTCCCTGCCGGGCTCTGCCCTTGCGCCGGTGGTGCCGCTCTCCGCCAGCAATAACGTTGAGGAGCTGAACCTCAGCACCACGGCGACCGTCACCAACAGCCAGTACAGCGACTACGGCTTCCTGCTGGTCGGCGCCGTGGGCAACGTCCTGACGCTGATCGGTAATGACACCGCGCAGGTGAACTTCACGGTGGGCAACGGCGGCAGCGCGGACATCGTGGTAAACGCCAACGCCACGGGAGCGGTGCTCTCTCTGCTCAATACCCTTGAGCTGGTGGTGCAGCACTACGTCAACGGTGTCTGGACAACCGTGGTGGATACCGGCCAGCCGCAGTTTGCCGATCTCCTGACCCTCGGCGCCACCGGCGTCTCGCTGAACCTGACCGGGCTGGCCGACGGCAACTACCGCGTGCTGAGCTACAACACCAACCTGCTGGCGACAGGCTCCTACACCAGCCTCGACGTGGCGGTGAAAGAGACCGGTCCGGGTACGGTCACGGGCGATACCAGCCTCAACGGCAACGTGATCCTCGATACGGACCCGACCGCCGGCAGCGACAACGCGCCGGCCGGCACCACTATCTCCACGGTCACTAACGCGCAGGGCGTGACCACCAGCGTGAACGCCGACGGCACGGTGATCCAGGGCAAATACGGTACGTTGACCATCAACCGCGACGGCAGCTATACCTACAACCTGACCGACACCAGCGCCGCGGTCGTTGGCCGGACGGAGAGCTTCACCTACACCATCACCCATAACGGCGTCAGCGCGTCGGCAAACCTGGTGCTGTCTCTGGGTGCCGGTACGGTCATCAACGGCATTGTGGCAGTGGACGACACGGCCTCGCTGACCTTTGACACCACCGTGAGTGAGGTGAATAACGGCGCCTCGTCTCAGAACGGTTTTACCCTGGTGGGCATTAATCTCGGCAGCACGCTGGGGCTTAACCTGCTGGACGACCTGACCAACCCGATTATTTACAACGTGGAGGAAGGGACGACCCGCACCATGACCATCCAGGCCTCCGTGGGCGGCGTGGCGCTGGCATCGGTGTTCGATCTGTACGTCTATAAGTTCAACAATGCGACCCAGACCTTCGAGCAGGTTCGCGTCGAGTCGGGCTGGCTGCGCGCGCCGCTGCTGGGAGGCACGTCACCGCAGCTAACGCTGAACCTGCCTGCCGGGGAGTACCTGTTCCTGCTGAATACCGCGTCCGGGATCACCGCCCTGACGGCCTACACGCTGAGCGTCCTGCAGGACCATGTCTACAGCGTGGCGAGTATCAGCGAAACGACCACCGGCGACGTGCTGGCGAATGACCCGGTTCCAGCGGGCACGCTGGTTACCGAAGTGAACGGCGTGACGGTCAACAGCAGCGGCACCACCACCATTCAGGGGGAATACGGCACGCTGACCATCAATGCGTCCGGTCAGTACACCTATACCCTGAGGAACGGCGTAGGCGCGGACCATATCAGCACGCCGGATACGTTCGTCTACACCGTTACCGCGCCTGACGGCTCGAAGGATACGGCATCGCTCAACATCACCCCAACCGCGCAGGCAATGAATGCGGTCAACGATGTCAGCGCCACGATGGACCTTACCTCGGTGCACCACACGTCGGTCTACTCGGATACCACCGTGGGCGTCGCCAGCTGGACCACGGCCCTGCTCTCGTCAACCCAGGGCAGCGGCAGCGGAACCTTTGTGGTCGACCCGAACACCGCGCTGCACAACGCGTCGCTGCACTTTAGCGTGGCCTCGCTGCTGGCGCTGGGCGGGCTGACGGTGAACTGGACGATTAGCGATGCCAACGGCGCGATCCGCAGCGGCTCCTTCAGCGGCGCCTCGCTGCTGGGCGGCAGTATCGACGTCCCGCTGACCGGGCTGGATCTCAACGCCGGGACCTATACGCTGAGCTTTACCGGTAGCGTACCGGGGCTCAGCGTTGGGACCATCACCATCACGCCAAGCGTAAACGGCACCACCTACTCGCTGAGTAATTTCGACGTCACCGGCAGCCACACCGTCAACGGCAATATCTTTGACGGCACCGACTCTGGCGGCGTGCTGGATCAGCTCCACTCGGTGGATACCCGTCTGAGCGTGACCGGCTACAACGGCGTGACCACCACGCTGGATCCGTATACCGGCAGCGCAACGGTGAACATTGTCGGCCACTACGGCACGCTGGCGATCGGCGCTGACGGCCATTACACCTATACCCTGAACAGCGGGATATCGCTCTCAACCATGACGTCGAAGGAGACCTTCAACTACACCCTGACCGACTCTGCCGGAAGAACGGATACCGCTACGCTGACCATCAATATGGCGCCGCAGTTCATCAGCTCGGAACATAACGACGCCATCACCGGTACGGCCTACGGCGATACGCTGATTTACCAGGTGCTGAACAGTACGGTGGGGAATGCCACGGCGGGTAACGTCAGCAGCGCCGGAGGCGATCACTGGACCGGGTTCTCGCTGGCGCAGGGGGACAAGATCGACATCGGCGATCTGCTGGTGGGCTGGGACGGTAATACCGCCTCGTTGGGGAATTATATCCATGTCACACAAAGCGGTAGCAACACTGTGATCTCCATCGACCGTGATGGTGCAGGGTCCACCTACACTAATACTGCACTCGTTACGCTTGATAACGTTCAGACCACGTACGACGAGCTTGTTAACCAGCAACACATCATTACCTGATAGCACCTGCAACAGATGACCCGGGCGCACAGCGCCCGGGCATTCATAATAAAGCTGTACTTTTTTATTAGGGACATGACATGGGAATGAAGATGCCTTACTGGTGGCTCTCGTGCTGCCTGATATCTGTGCCCGCTTTCTGCGCAAATCCGGCGGCAACGATCAATACCGGACAGCTTCGCGAAACGCAGGAACTCCCCTCGCTCAACGGCCGCGTAGCCCCGGTGGCGGGCAACGCCGCGCCCGGTTCATTACAGCTTGGCGAGGCCGTCAACCGTGCCGTCACCTGGCATCCGGCCATCAGCGAAGCCGTGGGCAAACTCTACCAGCAGAGCGAAGAGGTGGACGTCGCAAAATCAAAATACTATCCGCAGATTAATGCCGGCGTGGACAACGGATATTCCCACGACGGCGACCAGAACGGCTTTACGCCGTCGCTGGTGCTTTCCCTCTCACAAATGCTCTACGACTTCGGCAAGGTGGCCAGCCAGGTGCGCGCCGAAAGCGCCGGCGTGGCCCAGCAGCAGGCTAACGTGCTGGTGAGTATCGACACCATCGCCCACGATACCGCCGTCGCCATGGTACAGGTGCAAACCTGGCAGCAGATGGTCGACACCGCCAAAGAGCAACTCGACGCCCTCTCCTCTATCGGCACGCTGACCCGCCAGCGTAACGACGAGGGGGCTACGTCGCTCTCTGACGTGGTACAGACCGATGCCCGTATCGAAGGCGCGCGCGCCCAGCTGATGCAATACCAGGCCAGCCTGGACAGCGCCCGCGCGACGCTGATGAGCTTTCTCGGCTGGAACAGCCTGAACGCGATCAGCAATGATTTTCCGCAAAAGCTGGCCCGCAGCTGCGATGTCGCCGAGCCGGACGACCGACTGGTTCCCGCGGTACTCGCCGCCTGGGCGCAGGCTAACGTCGCCCAGGCTAACCTCGACTACGCCGACGCGCAGATGACGCCCACCGTCTCGCTGGAGCCGGAGGTGCGCCACTACCTGAACGATCGCTACGCGGGCAGCGACACGCGGGATCGCACCCAGTATTCCGCCTGGGTGAAAGTGCAGATGCCGCTCTATCAGGGCGGCGGCCTCACCGCCCGGCGTAACGCCGCCGGACATGCGGTGGAGGCGGCACAGTCCACCATTCAGCGCACGCGCCTTGACGTTCGCCAGAAACTGCTGGAAGCCCGCAGCCAGGTGATGAGCCTGCAAAGCACGCTGCAAATTCAGGGTCGCCAGGAGGCGCTCAGCGCACGCACCCGCGAACTGTACCAGCAGCAGTATCTGGACCTCGGCTCGCGCCCCCTGCTCGACGTGCTCAACGCCGAACAGGAGGTTTATCAGGCGCGCTTCACCCAGCAGCAGACCGTTGGTCAGCTGCACCAGCTACAGCTCAACTGCCTGTATAACACCGGGCAATTGCGTCATGCGTTCGACCTTGATAACCGCACCATCCAGACCGTGGAGATCCAGCCATGAAGCAGCGTGATATCCCGCAAGGTGAAAACATGACGGATGCGGCCCTGGCCCAGTGGGCGCAGGCCTTTGGCTTTATCGCCACCCGCTACCGCGTCGCCTGCTCGCCCGGCGCGCTGATCGCAGGCGCACCGTGGCTGAAAGGCAAACCGATGGTGCCCGCCCTCACCCAGCTGGCGCGTGAGGCGGGGCTGTCGTTTCAGCTGCTCACCGCTGACCAGCAGTCAATCAACAGCTGGCGTCTGCCGGTGGTGGTGGCGCTGAATGACGGCCGGGTCGGGGCGATCGAGCACTTCGACGGCGACGACACGCTGGAAGTCAGCTTCTTCGACGACCAGACCTACACCAACCGGCTGTCGATGACGGCCATGCTGCCCGCCATCCGCCACGTCATTGCCCTGCGTCCTCTCGCCGCGCTGAAGGACAGCCGCGTGGATGCTTATATCTCAAAATATCGCCCGGACTGGCTCTACCGGCTGGTGATGCGCGATCTCCGCCCCTACAGCTGGGTGATGCTCGCCGCGCTGTTTATCAACGTGCTGTCGCTTTCCGGGATCGTCTTTTCCATGCAGGTCTATGACCGGGTGATCCCCGCCCAGTCCTACCCGACGCTGTACGTCCTGACCATCGGGGTGCTGATCGCCACCCTGTTTGGCTTCGTGCTGCGCGTGGCGCGCGGCCACATTATGGATCTGCTGGGCAAGCGCTCGGATATGCGCGTCTCGGATCGCGTCTTCGGCCACGCGCTGCGGCTGCGCAACAGCGCGATTCCCCGCTCAACCGGGAGCTTTATCTCACAGCTGCGCGAGCTGGAGCAGATCCGCGAGATGGTCACCTCGTCCACCATCTCGACGATTGTCGACCTGCCCTTCTTTTTACTGTTCGTGGTGGTGCTGGCGATCATCGCCCCGCAGCTGGCGTGGATCGCCCCGGTCGCGGCGGTGATCATGGTTCTGCCCGGCCTGCTGCTGCAGAAGAAGCTAGCGGAGCTGGCAAAGCAGTCGGCCCATGAATCGACCCTGCGCAACGCGGTGCTGGTGGAGAGCGTGCAGGGGCTGGAGGACATCAAGCTGATGCAGGCGGAAAACCGCTTTTTGCAGCAGTGGAACAGCTATATCCAGATCACCGCGGAATCCGGCCTGCGCACCCGCGAGCTGACGCAGAACCTGATCAGCTGGGGGATGACCATCCAGAGCCTGGTTTACGCCGCCGTGATTGTGGTCGGCGCGCCGATGGTGATCGACGGCACCCTGACCACCGGCTCGGTGGTCGCCGCCTCGATGCTGGCCTCCCGCATGATCGCCCCGATGGCGACGCTGTGCGGCGTGCTGGCCCGCTGGCAGCAGGTTAAAGCGGCAAAAGAGGGGCTGGACAGCATCATGCAGCTTCCCACCGAAAACCAGCGCGAGGAGACGCCGATCCGCCAGGACGTGCTGCGCGGCCACTACCTCTTCGAGCAGGCGCAGTTCCGCTATCAGCCGGACGATCCGCGCATGGCGCTGCGCATTAACCGCCTCGAGATCGGGCCGGGTGAGAAAGTGGCGATCCTCGGGCGCAACGGCGCGGGCAAATCGACCCTGCTGCAGGCGATGGCGGGCGGGATGGATCTGGCGGCGGGCGAGCTGCGGCTCGACGGCTTCAGCCTGCCGCATCTCGACGTGGCGGACGTGCGGCGCAACGTCGGCTTTATGACCCAGAACGCGCGGCTGTTTTACGGCACCCTGCGCGAGAACATCACCCTCGGCATGCCGCGCGCCACCGACGAAGAGATCTTCGAGGCGCTGGAGCTGACCGGCGCGGCGGGCTTCGTGCAGAAGCTGCCCAAGGGGCTGGACTACCCGATCATGGAAAACGGCGTGGGGCTCTCCGGCGGGCAGCGCCAGTCGATTCTGCTGGCGCGAATGCTGCTGCGCGATCCGAATATCGTGCTGATGGATGAACCCACCGCGTCGCTGGACGAGCACACCGAGCGGGAATTCATCCAGCGTCTGGGCGACTGGCTCGGGCACCGCACCCTGATCGTCGCCACCCATCGCGTACCGGTGCTGGAGCTGGTGGAGCGCGTGGTCGTGTTGAAAGATGGGATGCTGGTGATGGACGCGCCAAAAGCCCAGGCGCTGAGCAACAGCCGCATGCAGCAGCAACAGCAGCAACAGGCAGCAACCGGACGGGAGTGGAAAAATGAAAATCAGTCAGCGTGACGTGGCGGCAATGGACGATCTGGATAACGCCCTCGACTCCGAAAGCGGCTACACCGGCGCGCGCCGGATCGTGATCTTCTCGCTGCTGATGTTTGTGGTGCTGGGGGTCTGGGTGTGGTTTGGCGTGCTGGATGAGGTGTCAACCGGGTCGGGGAAAGTGATCCCCAGCTCGCGCGAGCAGGTCTTACAGTCTCTCGACGGCGGGATCCTCACCGAGCTGAACGTCCACGAAGGCGATCAGGTGCAGGCCGGACAGGTGCTGGCGCGGCTTGACCCGACGCGTTCCGAATCGAACGTTGGCGAAAGCGCGGCGCGCTACCGCGCCTCGCTGGCCTCCAGCGCCCGCCTGTACGCCGAGGTAAACGATCTGCCGCTGAAATTCCCGCCTTCGCTGGCGAAATGGCCGGATCTGATTGCCGACGAAACCCGGCTGTACAACTCGCGCCGCGCGCAGTTGGAGGATACCCAGCGGGAGCTTCGCGCCGCGTTAGATCTGGCGAACAAAGAGCTGGCCATTACCCAGCGGCTGGTGAAAACCGGGGCCGCCAGCCACGTGGAGGTGCTGCGCCTGCAGCGGCAGAAAAGCGATCTGGAGCTGAAGCTCACCGACGTGCGTTCGCAGTATTACGTCCAGGCCCGCGAGGCGCTCTCCAAGGCCAATGCGGAGGTGGATATGGTGTCGGCGATCCTCAAGGGCCGCCAGGATTCCGTCACCCGCCTGACGGTTAAATCGCCGGTGCGCGGGATCGTCAAAAACATCAAGGTCACCACCATCGGCGGGGTGATCCCGCCCAACGGCGAGCTAATGGAGATTGTGCCAGTGGACGATCACCTGCTGATCGAAACCCGCCTCTCGCCGCGTGATATCGCTTTTATCCATCCGAACCAGGAGGCGCTGGTCAAAATCACCGCCTACGACTACGCCATTTACGGCGGGCTGCACGGGGTCGTGGAGACGATTTCGCCGGACACTATTCAGGACGAGGCCAAGCCGGAGGTGTTTTACTACCGGGTGTTTATCCGCACCAGCCAGGATTACCTGGTCAATAAGGCGGGCAGGCATTTCTCAATTGTGCCGGGGATGATTGCGACGGTGGATATTAAAACCGGCGAGAAAACGGTGCTGGATTACATGATTAAACCGTTCAACCGGGCGAAAGAGGCGCTGAGGGAGCGGTAGTCAATCGCCGGGTGGCGGCTGCGCCTTACCCGGCCTACATGGTTTTCTCCCTCTCCCTGCGGGAGAGGGTTGGGGTGAGGGCATCAGACCGGAACCCGGGCGACATAGACTCCAACATAGCGCGCAAATTTCCCGATAAAGACGCCGGCAAACACGCCGCCGGAGACGATCGCCAGCGCGCTCATGGCGGGCTGCTGCATCGTCTGGGGAGAGACCGCGCTCATCACGCCCAGCACATATTTCACCCCGAACGCCAGCATCATAAACGGCAGCGCGGTGTAGTCGGCCTGGCGGTAAAGGCTGCGCGGCGCCTCTGCGCGGGTAATCACAGCCTGCTTAATCAGGACATACCCCAGCGCGGCACCGGCAAGGATCCCCGCCGTCCACAATGCAACAGTCCCGGGAGTCAGCGTGCGATAGACTATCAGATCGTAAATATCCCAGATAAGAAAGATGCCCGGAATAATGGCAAGCCGCTCCAGCGTCACGGTGGCGGGCCGTCGGGCTTTAAGGCCGCGGGAGATAAGGAAGATAAACAGCACCCACACCCAGACGGGCGTGTGCGTCACAACACCGATCAGAAATTCAAACATGGAGATCTCCATGGACGATTGCGGCCCGTGCCGCCCTGAACGCGTATTGCGCATAACGGCAAAACCACCGTTATGCGCAGGTCTTTTACAGCGATTTTTTCAGGCGTCGAACCGCTTCTATCAGTTGCTCATCCGTTGGGGTGACGAATGACATGCGCAGCGTTGTCTGGTCCGGCTCGTTGCAGTAGAAAAATTCGCCCGGCACAAAGACTACGCCGTTACTTAAGGTTTTTTCCAGCCAGCGGGTAGTGTTCATGCCGTTGTTCATTTTCGCCCACAGGAACATGCCCCCCTTCGGCTTGTGGAACGACATCACGTCGCCCAACTCGGCTTCCAGCTCCGTGGCGAACGTCCGGTATTTCTGGCGATAGGCCTCGCGGATCGTTTTAATCTGATCGGCCAGACGGCCGGTCTTCAGGTACTCATATGTCATCAGCTGAGACAGCGTGCTGGTGTGCAGATCGGTGGTTTGCTTAAGGTTCACCACCGCGCGCTTCAGCCACTCCGGTACCACCACCCAGCCCACGCGGGTACCCGGCGCGAGGATTTTAGAGAAGGTGGAGGTATACACCACGTTCTCTTCGTTGCCGATATCTTTGGCATGGGCAATTAACGGGCGGAAGACGTCATCGGTATAGTTAATTTCGCTGTACGGATCGTCTTCGATAATCACGAAGTCATAGCGCTTCGAGAGTGCCACCAGCTGTTTACGGCGCGCCTCAGACAGCGTAACGCCACCTGGGTTACCAAAGGTTGGAACGATATAGACCGCTTTGATGGTTTTCTTTGCCACCAACGCCTCAAGTTCATCAACCTTCATGCCGTCACCGTCGGTGCCGACGGATTCAAAGTTGGCCTGCGCCAGGCCAAAGACCTGCAGCGCAGCAAGATAGGTTGGACGCTCAACGACAACCGTATCGCCCGGATTCATTAACGCGCGCGCCAGCACGTCCAGAGATTGTTGAGAGCCGGAGGTAATGACGACATCATCGGCCTTACAGGTGATGCCGCGCCCCTCGCAGATGCGTTTAATTTCCTCGCGCAGCCCCGGCACGCCTTCCGTCAGGCCATACTGGAATGCTTCCCCAAAATGCTGCGATAAGACGGCATCAGAGGCAATTTTCAGCCCTTCGCGATCGAACAGGTCCGGGTTTGGGATACCCCCACCCAGCGAAATCACGCCCGCCATTTTGCTATGTTTTAATAATTCACGGATGGCAGAGGATTGCAGGCCCTGCGCGCTGCGGGCGAGTTTGTTTGCAGACATTCTTTGATTACCTTCTTTTTTTATATTGTGCCCAATCTTAGCAGAATATGGGCAATAAATTCCGTCAGCTTAGGCAGCGGCCGCAAATCCTGACGCCACAGTAAATGCACCGGTCTCGGCGCGGGCGTGAACGGTTCCATTACCCGAACCAGCCTGCCGCTTGCCAGCTCTTCCGCCACCAGCACCTCCGGCTGCAGCAACAGCCCCGCCCCCGCGCGCGCCGCCATGCGTAAGCCATAGCCGTCATTGCATCGTAAAACGGCATCGCGCTTCCAGCGCACCTCCCCTTCCACGCCCGGCAGCCGCCACTCGTTGCGCGCGGTCCACACCGTGTGCGAAAGACAGAGGTGATCCACCAGATCGTCTGGCGTTTGCGGCGTGCCGTGTTGCGCTAAATAGTCCGGCGCGGCACAGATCACCATGTTGTAGGGGCACAGGTATTTCGCCACCAGATCGTCGTTGTGAATGTCGCCAATGCGAATGGCCAGATCGACGCCCTCTTCCACCAGATCGACCATCCGGTTAGTCAGATCCAGCTCGATGCGTACCTCCGGGTAGCGCTGCAAAAAGGTTGCCGTCAGCGGGGCGATCGCGCAGCCGCCAAACGACGTAGGCGCCGTGACGCGCAGGGTTCCTGCGGGCGTGGCACGCAGCCGTTCAACCGCGCTTTCGGCAATCGACACCTGCTCCAGAACCCGTCGGGCTTCTTCAAAATAGACGCGTCCGGCATCCGTCAGGCTCTGGCGGCGCGTGTTACGCTCCAGCAGTCGGGTGCCCAGCTGTGCTTCCAGCAGCGCAACGTATTTGCCCACCATCACCGCCGACATCTCCAGCCGCGCCGCCGCGCCGGTGAAGCTGCCGCTTTCCACCACGGCAATAAACGTCTCCATGCTGCGAAGCTTATCCATATTCCAAACCTCTGGTTAGCAATCTTCTAACTTTAGCCCAGTTTATCCGACTTTTAATTTATTAAAGAATGAAGGCTCACAACATAAGGAGTCGGCTATGAAAATCGTCATTATTGGTGCCAGCGGTACGGTCGGTCGTGCGGTAACGGATGAGCTGAGTCGTCGCCACGAGGTCATCCGCGTGGGCCGCACGCAGGGCGACGAGCAGGTGGATATCACCTCGCAGGCGAGCGTTCAGGTGCTATTTGAGAAAATCGGCCCGGTGGATGCCATTGTGTCCGCCAGCGGCGGCCTCTACTTCGGCCCGCTCGCGACCATGAAGGACAGCGACTTCAACCAGGGCCTGCAGGATAAGCTGCTCGGGCAGGTGCGTCTGGCGCTGACCGGCCAGCACTACCTGAACGAAGGCGGCTCGATTACGCTGATAAGCGGGATCGTGGCGCACGAGCCGATTGCGCAGGGGGTAAATGCCACCACGGTGAATGCCGCGCTGGAAGGGTTTGTTCGCGCCGCAGCCTGCGAACTGCCGCGCGGGATCCGCATCAACCTGATTAGCCCAACGGTGCTCACCGAATCGGTCGACACGTACGATGGCTTCTTCCCGGGCTTCGAAAGCGTGCCTGCCGCCACGGTGGCGCAAGCCTATCGTCGCAGCGTGGAAGGCGTGCAGACCGGGCGGGTGTACAAGGTCGGCTACTGAGCCTTGCGGGCGGCGATCAGCACCAGCATCGGGCGCTCCGCCTCTTCGGCCAGCGCGGGCCAGGCGTCAATCTGCGCCTGCGTTGGCCCCCATTCGTTGACGTTGCTTATCGTTAATCCGGCTTTAATCAGCGCGTTAAGCGTGGTGCCCAGCGTACGATGGTATTTGATCACCCCGTCCGCCAGCCAGTTGCTGACGCGCTGGCCTTCGTCCTGATAATGATTCACGCCCCAGAACCGCTCGCCGTTATCGTCGGTCAGCCAACCCTGACGCGAGGCGCAGGTGTAAATCGGGTGCTCCATCGAAAAGACCAGGCTGCCGCCGGGCTTGAGCGCGCGCTGAACCCTGGCGAATAACGTGTCCAGTTCCGGAAGGTAGTGCAGCGCCAGCGAGCTGTAGACGAGGTCGAGGCTGCTTTCGTCGAGCTTGAGAGCGTCCAGATCGCTGCGCTGATAGTAAATCTGTGGATCCGCCGTAAGCTCCGCTGCGCGGGCGAGCATCTTTTCGGAGATATCAACGCCCGTGACCTCAGAGGCGCCCAGTTCGCGCGCGGCGCGGCAGAACCAGCCGTAGCCGCAGCCGAGATCGACAACCGATTTGCCGGTTAAATCGGGCAGCATGGCCTTAAGCGCGGGCCACTCCGGCGCACCGTCCAGCCCCTGCACCGAGCGCGGAAGCTGGGCGTAGCCTTCGAAAAACGCCGGGTTGTCGTAGATGTTTTGTGCCATGGCAGATCCCTCTTTAATAATGTGACGCCCAGTATAAAACATTGCCGGGTGGCGCTGCGCTTACCCGGCCTACGATTTGAGGGTTTCAGTAGGCCGGGTAAGGCGAAGCCGCCACCCGGCTCGCTTTTAGCCCACCGTACCCCAGACCAGATTGCCCTTATGGAACGTCGCGGTGCGCGGGGAGATGCGCGCTACGGCTTCGGCGGAACAGGAGGCGTCCACCAGCACAAAGCTGGCGTCGTCCTGCGCTTTCGGCCAGACGCGTTCACCTTTGTCGTTTAGCGGCAGCACGTCGCCGGTCGCAATTCCCAGCGCGCGGGAGAGCGTCTGCTCGTTCGGGCGGATATAGAGCTGGGCGTAGAGATTGGCTTTTTCCAGCATGTCCCCCAGACCGTACGGCGACCAGTGGTCGATCACGCTGTCGGTGCCGGTCATCACAAACACGCCTTTATCGCGCAGCTGCTTCAGCGGCATATGCAGGGTGCCAATCGGCACGGTGGAGGCGATAGTCACCTGCTGCGCCGCCATGCGGGTAGCAATCTCATCCACCTGCTGCTCGTTGAGCGTGGCCAGCGCGAAGGCGTGGCTGATGGTCAGCTTGCCCTTCAGTTGCGGGGTTTTCTCCACGGTTTCGACCATGTAGTTCACCGCCGCCACGCCCGCCGGGCTGGTTTCGTGCAGGTGAATGTCCACCCCTTTGTCGTAGTCCAGCGCAATCTGGAACATCAGATCGAGAGACTTCTCCATCGCGCCGTCGACGTTGGTCGGGTCCAGCCCGCCCACGTAGTGCGCCCCGGCCTGCATCGCCTCGCGCATCAGCGTTTCGGAATTCGACAGCAGCAGCCCGTGCTGCGGAAACGCCACGATCTCGCAGTCCAATCCGGGCTTGCGGCGCGCCAGCACCGCCTGCAGGTTTTCGAGATTCTTCAGGCCGGAAACCGGCTCAATATTGCAGTGGCTACGGGCGAGGGTGGAGCCTTTCGACTGGATCAGGTCGATCAGCTTTTCCGCACGCTCCTGGGTGTAGGGTTGGAGCTCAGGCAGCAGCTTCTGTTCCAGGCGGATCATATCCTGAATGGTGGTGCCCGCCGGGCGGTTGAGGGAGCGCCACGGGCCGCCGTAAAAGGTTTTATCCAGGTGGATGTGCATGTCGCGCATCGCCGGAAGCATCAGCTTTTTACCCGCGTCGTAGTGCGGCAGGGTCGCGTCGGCGTGGCTGCCGTTATCGCGCAGGGCGACAATTTTCCCGTCTTTGATCTCCAGCGTTTTCAGCTCGGTGCGGGTGCTCGTCGCCACGCTGCCGTCAAAATTAAACCCGGCTTCGAGCAGCACGTTGTCCAGATAGTAATGTTTCGCGGTGATGGTCATCGGTTTACCCGTCTCGCAGGTTGGTTTTGCGGAGTCGGCAGCATACGCGACGGAACCGGTCGCGCCAAACAGCGCGCAGGCGGTCACCATTTTGCCGCTCTGGCTGATGAATTCACGGCGGCTTTTATTTTCACTCATCTTATCTTCCTTCATTCACAATATGGGTACCGGTTTCCCCGCGCAGCGCGGCGGGCAGGCAGTCCGGCGAGGTGATAATCACGCGCTTGCCGCCGTGGTGTAAAAACGCCAGCGAGGCGACGATTTTGGGCAGCATGCTGCCCGTCGGGAAATGGCCCTCGTCTTTGTAACGCGTCATCTGCGCCACGCTCACCGCGTCCAGCGCCTGCTGGTTTGGCTTGCCGAAGTTGATGCACACCTTCTCCACGCCGGTGGTGATCACCAGCACGTCGGCGCGGATCTCGCGCGCCAGCAGCGCGGTGGAGAGATCTTTATCAATCACCGCGTCGACGCTCTGGTAATCGCCCTGCTCAGTGCGCACCACCGGAATCCCGCCGCCGCCCGCGCCAATCACCACAAACCCTTTTTGCGTCAGGGTCTTGATCGCATCGGCCTCGACAATGCGCAGCGGCTGTGGGGAGGCCACCACGCGACGATAGCCCCGGCCCGAATCCTCAACAAAGTGCCAGTCCGGGTGCGCGCGCTGCAGCTCGTCGCGCTGCGCCTCGCTGAAGAACGCGCCGATCGGTTTCGTCGGGTGCGTAAAGCCGGGATCGTTTTTATCTACCTCTACCTGCGTGACGACCGTGACCGCTTTTTGCTCGCCGCGCGCGGCAAGCCGGTTATTGAGCGCCTGCTGGATCAGGTAACCGATGCCGCCCTGCGTATCCGCCACGCAGTTTGCCAGCGGGGTCAGTGGGAGCCCTTCCCGCTCGTGGGCGATTTCGGCGCGGCGCAGATCCAGCCCCACCTGCGGACCGTTGCCGTGGGTGAGCACGATGTCATAGTCGGAGGCCAGCATTTCGAGCACCGACTCTGCCACCGCTTTAACCGCCTGCGCCTGATGTTCAATCGACTGGCTGGCGTTGTCTTTGATAATGCTGTTGCCGCCGATGGCAACGACCATAAGCTCTTTCATACGTGCTCCTTCGCAACAGTACCCGACGCAGCGCTCGTCACTTCCCGGCTGTCGAGAAAATGCTTCACCACAAACATGCCGCCCATCATCAGATACGCGGTGACGAACATCAGCGAACTGCCTTCGGCAAAGCCCACCACCGGCGCGTGGATCACCCCGAACAGCGCCAGCAGTGCCCCGCCCGCGGCAGCCACGGCGCCGCGCAGCGGTTTATTGATGATGGCGAAAATGGCGATACAGCCCCAGAGCATACTGGCGAGCGGTGCCCCGTTCCCCAGATGGACGAGTCCTTCGTAGTAGATCCCTTTGCTGTGCAGCACGTCGGTACCGATTTTCGCGGCATTCGTGCCCGCCGCCCCCATCACGCTGTTCATCATGGTCAGCGCCCAGTTGGCGATCCACGGGAACAGGCAGATGAAGATCACGGGCACTTCCACTTTCGGCGTTTCCCTCACCACCTGGTTGGCGGTGACCACGCCGATAAACACCAGAATCGGTACGATGGCGGTCATCGGGATGATGGCGAGCATAAAGGCTCCCAGCCCGAACAGCGGCACGATGAACATGGTCACGCCGGAGGCCAGGGTGTAGCCGATGCTGGCGCCCATCGCTTTCCAGCCGGGATGGCCGACGTAGACCGTCACCGGGAACGGGTTGCCCATCAGGCAGCCGAGCATCGACGCCAGACCGTTCGCCAGCATCACCTTGCGCGTCGGGTATTCATCCCCCGCCGCGTGGGCACTTTCGATGTTCTCCAGGTCAAAGATGTAGTTCGCCAGACCCAGCGGCACGGCAGAGGCCAGATACGGCAGCGCGTGCGGCAAGCCCTGCAGGAAGCCCTCCACATGCACCTGCGGCGGGTTAAAGCCGAACGATGACATGGACGCTTTGATCGCTTCCGGGCTCTGCAGGCCGGAGATCCATGCCAGGGCCGTACCGGCAATCAGCAACAGCAGACCGGTCGGGATTTTGGCGAAAATCGGCTTTTTACCGAACCAGTTGATGAAGATCAGCAGCAGGACGATGAACGACACGGTCGGCGCTTCGAACGCCTGCAGCATCGGGTTCATCGCCAGCAGCAGCAGGCCCAGGCCGGAGAGGCACGACAGCAGCACGGTGCGCGGGATCATCTTGCGGATGGTTTCACCGAGGAACGAACCGCCCGCCAGGATCATCGCCTCCACGAAGCACCACACCAGGCCAATCTGAATGGCGAACTCCGCATCGCCCGTTTGCTGATAGACCGGCATCAGCACCAGGAAGGTCACGGTAAAAATTGACGGCGCGCTGGGGCCGGACGGCAGCGCGGTGACGTCCGTGCGCCCGGTCTGGCGCGCCATCTGCATGCCGAACCACGCATAGCAAATACTCGCGGCCAATACCGCCAGCCCGAAGGCTGGCGCAATGCGTCCATAAACAATCTCCTTCGGGATGCCGACGACAAAAATGAGCAACCCCATCATGGTCAGCAGATTGGTCAGGTTGTTGGTCATCAACCCGAAATACGCCGCCCAGTCACCTCTTTTCCACTCCAGTTTCATGTTTTTCATGGATGCATGCCTTATAAAAAGTAGCGATCGCGGAAGGTCAACAGCGCCTTTTCAAAACAGCTAAACGGCGGGTGAACGATGCCCGCCCCTATCATGCCGATGCCCGCATCTTTGTGGGCAATGGCGGTGTTAATCACCGGCAGAATGCCGCTGCCCGCGACTCTGGTGATGTCGATGGCGGTCGGGATCCCCATAAAGGAGAGCAGCGGAATGGTGACGTTCGGGTTTTCGCCAAGGGTGATTTCGCGCATCTGACGGGAGAAGTCGATGGCTTCCTCCACCGTGCCGCCCACCAGGGCGACAATCGCCGGGGCCGTCGCCATCGCAAAGCCGCCGATGCCGTAGGTTTCGGTGATCGCGCTGTCGCCGATGTCCAGCCCGGAATCCTCCGGCTTATAGCCCGCGAACATCGGGCCAATCACCTGCTGCGCCGGGCCGGTGAACCACTGCCCCGGCAGGCCGGAGACGCGCAGGCCGAACTCGTAGCCGTTGCGCGCCATGGTGGTCACGACGGTGCTGTATTCAATGCCGTGGGCAGCGTCCAGCGCGGCTTTACACATCGCCATCCACGTCGGGCCGGAGAAGTAGTCGCTGCTGGCGACAAACTCGAATACCTCGCGCTGCTGCGCCACCGGATAGCCCGCCTGGATCAGCCCCGGGGTCAGCGCCTGGATCAGCAGCGTGGTGCCCGCATTGTTGCGGTTGTGGCACTCGTCGCCCATGTGCAGCGCCTGGGCCAGCATCAGGCGCAGGTCGATTTCGCCGATAATCTTCATCGCGTCGCGCAGCATCGGGCCGAGCACGTCGCGCATCCAGTTCAGGCGGTCGATGACGCTCTGGTCGTTGGCGCCCATGCGCAGGATCTTCGCCATCTGCTCGCTGAGGTTGGTGAACGCGCGGTTGCCGTAGGTTTTGTTCTCCACGATGTGCATAAACATCGACGCGGAGGTGACGCCCGCCATCGAGCCCACGCAGTCGTGCTCGTGGCACGGCGAGAAGGCGATCTCCCCGGAGGCGGCAAGCCTGGCCGCATCCTCCAGATCCGTCGCCAGACCTTCAAACACCAGCGCCCCGGTGACCGCGCCTTTCATCGCGCCGCACATGTTTTCCCAGGAGACTGGCGGACCAGCGTGCAGAATGGTGGTGCGGGTCATCCCCGGCACAACGTTAATCGCCTGGTCATAGCCCACCAGCACCGGATGGGACTGAATAATGCGCTCCAGGGCGATTTGGTTAGCGGCGGCAATCTTCTCCGCCAGCGGTTTTTTCGCCAGCTGGTCCAGCGCTTCCACCACCTGCATATTGCCCTGCCCCGGTGGCGTCCAGTCGAGCTGGGTGACGGGAACGTGCTGTTTTTTGAGATCGTCACTGAACATCGCGATGCCGACGTTAATCACGTCCAGCGGCTGGTTAAATAAGATAGTCATTATGCTTTCTCCCCTTTGCAGACAAATTCACGGGCCAGTAATCCGGTGTTGGTGCTGCTGCTGGCCCAGATGACGCCGGCATCGGTTAGCCGCTGGCACTGCTGCGCCAGCTGCTGCGGATCCTGATCGGTACCCAGCACGTAGCCGAGGATCTCCAGCGGACGGTTATCGGCTTTCGCAATGGCCTGCGCCTCTTTGATGGCGTCGAGCATCACCCCGACCGGATCCTCGTGCGCGCCGAAGCCCAGCACGAAGTCCATCACAATCACCCCCACTTCCGGATCGCGGGCTTCCTGCAGCAGGCGGCTGATGCGGTTGGTCGGGTCGATCATCGGGTGCGGCTTGCCGTTGGTGAACTCATCGTCGCCAAAGTCGAGGAAGGTATGGGCTTTACTGACGCTTATGTCGCTCAGGCGCTTAGCCGGATCCGGCTGGATGTTGCTGTAGACGTCGTCGAATTTCGCAAGCGCCGCAAACATCGCCTCGTCGCACAGGGTGCCGCCGCAGAACAGGCCGCGAATGTACTTCTGCTGCGGGGTCAGGCGGGCGCGCACCTCTTCGATCAATGGCCAGTTGAGCGGGTGCAGATCGAGGGACTCTTTTTTGATGCCGGTAAGCAGAACGGCCTTCAGCGCCGCCTCTTTGGTGCCGCGCGCAAACTGCAGTCCGTCCTCATCGGCGGGCGGTTCATTGCGCCCGAGGAAGCAAACAACCACCGGCTTGCGGCAGGCTTTGGCGCGAGCCAGCACCTTCTCTGCCACGGCTGGCGCAGGCGGCTTGGAGATCAGCGCAATCACCTCTGTGCCCTCGTCGGCTTCCAGCATGTCGATGGCGTCGAGCATCATCAGGCCGCCGATCTTCTCGCTAAGATCGCGCCCGCCGGTGCCAATCAGCTGCGACACGCCACCGCCGAATTCATGGATGCGCACGCTTAACTCCTGGCTGCCGGTGCCGGACGCGCCGACGATGCCAATCGGCCCGCGACGCACCGCGTTGGCGAAGCACAATCCCGCGCCGTTGATAATGGCGGTGCCGCAGTCCGGCCCCATCATCAGCAGCCCTTTCTTATGCGCCAGCTGCTTCAGCGCCAGCTCGTCGTCGAGCGACACGTTATCGGAGAAAAGCATCACGTTGAGATCGTTTTCCAGCGCCTGGCGCGCTTCGCGGGCAGCGAAGGTGCCGTTGACGGAAATCACCGCGAGGTTGCTCTCCGGGCGATGTTTTTTGGCGCAGGCAATCGTCGCGTAGCGCGCTTCATGGGAACCCGCGCTCTCTTTACGCGTAAACAGCGCTTCGATGGCCGCCAGGGTTTCATCATTTGCCGCGTCGCCTTTAATGACGATCATCAGGTCGCCGTTTTTGGCCTCATTTAATTCCGGCGTTAACAGCCCGAGGTTTTTTAATACACCTTTGTTCATTTCCGTCGCCATGGCGACAAAGGCCTGCTCGACGCCCGGTAATTTATTGGCTTTGGTGGAAACGGACATCAGTGAAACCGAATCAAAATACGTGTTCTTTTTTATAACGATTTTTGTTGGCATTATTTTCTCCTGAATACGGATAAAAGGGGGCCGCCGTCGTGCAAAATGCACGTCGGTAAAAATGCTTTTTTAAATTAGCGGCCAGCCGGAACGGGCTGACCGGTCGTCTTACGCGCCCGCCGCCAGCAGCAGGTCGGCAATCTCAGAGAAGCCTTTCTCTCGCGCCAGTTCGAGCGGGGTTTTGCCGTATTTGTCGGTCATGTGCGGGTTCGCGCCGTGATCCAGCAGCAGCTTCACAATCTCTTGCTGTTTCGCACCGCCGTCGTTTAACACAATGGCTTCCAGCAGCGGCGTCCAGCCGACAAAGTTGGTGTGGTTAACGTTAATGTCGGTTTTTTCCAGCAGCTCGCGCACGATCTCCACGTGCCCTTTTTCACTGGCAGGGGTAATGCCCACGCCGCCGAAGCGGGTAAGGCGGTCGAGATCCGGATTCGCGGGTAATACCAGCCGCAGGAGGGTTAAATCGTTCGTCAGGCAGCTGATCAGGAAGGGGTTAAAACAGGTCTGGTCCTGTTTATCAATATCTGCCCCGGCGGCAATTAATAACGCCACGCAGGAATAGTGTTTTTTCAGGCTGGCAATCGTAACGGCGGTTCTTTTCTGGCGGTTAGTGGCGTTAATATCCACGCCTTTTTCCAGACAGGCTTTTAGCGCATCGCTATTTCCCTCTTCTGCCGCCAGCAGAAATTCCGTAACCAGTTCAGTTGCAGACATATTCAGACTCCCGATGTTTTATTGCTCTTGACCCGAGAATAGCAACAGCCTGGTCATAAAAGAATCCGCTTAAAAATGATTCATCGACAGTGAATTCATTGTTGAGATAAATTCAACAGTCGGGATAAAACGTGCGTCCGTGCAACCTTTTTCTTATGTTTAACCGCTTTTTAGCGCCTCAGGCTGCATTATTCTTATGGTTGAAAAAGCCTTGCATGACGCGGCTCTGAGTAAAGAGTCAGAACTGTGATCGGCTTCAAATGTGTTGTAAAGGCGTTGTTAAAATATGTTCAAAACTGATGACTGAGGAAGCTGTGATATGAATTCCATCTTTACCGAAGAGAACCTGCTGGCCTTTACCACCGCCGCACGCTTCGGCAGCTTCAGCAAGGCGGCTGCCGAGCTGGGCGTCACCACCTCCGCCATCAGTTACACCATCAAGCGGATGGAAACCGGGCTGGACGTGGTGCTGTTTGTGCGTAACACGCGCAGCATTGAGCTGACCGAGTCCGGGTTCTACTTTTACCGCAAAGCCACCGACCTGCTTAACGACTTCCACGCCATCAAGCGCGGGATTGATACCATTTCACAGGGCATCGAGGCGCGGGTGCGCATCTGTATCAACCAGCTGTTATATACGCCGCGCCATACCGCGCGGCTGCTGCAGGTGCTGAAAAAGCAGTTTCCCACCTGCCAGATCACCGTCACCACCGAGGTCTATAACGGCGTGTGGGATTCGATCATCAATAACCAGGCCAATATCGCCATTGGCGCACCGGACACGCTGCTCGACGGCGGTGGGATTGACTACACCGAGATCGGCGCCATCCGCTGGGTGTTTGCCATTGCGCCGGCGCATCCGCTGGCGTTCGTTCCGGAACCGATAGCGGAGAGCCAGCTGCGCCTGTATCCCAACATCATGGTGGAAGATACCGCACACACCATTAACAAGAAGGTGGGCTGGCTGCTGCACGGTCAGGAGGCGATTCTGGTGCCGGACTTTAATACCAAATGCCAGTGTCAGATCCTGGGCGAAGGGATAGGTTTTTTACCGGAGTATATGGCGCGGGACGCGGTGGAAAACGGGCTGCTGGTGACGCGACGTATCAATAACCCGCGTCAGGACTCGCGCATGCTGCTCGCCACGCAGCATGCCGCGACAGGCCAGGTCACGCGCTGGATCAAACAGCAGTTTGGTCCAGCGGGTGTGCTGACCGATATCTATAGCGATTTACTGTGGCGCGCTTAGCTTTTGCTCTGTACCCAAAATGCGTGAATGAGGCCGGGGAAGTAGCCCAGCAGCGTCAGAAGAATGTTGATGATAAACGCCCAGCCAAGCCCTTTGCCCAACAGCACGCCCAGCGGCGGCAGCAGGATGGTAAAAACAATACGCCAAAAACCCATATTAACACTCCGTGCAAGCTAATCCATTGAAAATAATAGAGAGAACTATTTTTAAGCATAGCCAGTTTTCCTGTCTGCGCCAGTTCCCTGCTCCGCGTTTACCCTCTTTTACGCTTTTGACGCTGGCGTAATGCGCACAATTACTTTAGCATTACCTTAATTAAGTAAATGCTAAAGTACCATGACTGAACTTGAACAGCTTCAGGCCAGCGCAGAGCAGGCCGCAACGCTTTTAAAAGCAATGAGCAACCCGCGTCGGCTTCTGATCCTCTGCACGCTGTGCGGCGCCCCCGGCACCAGCGCGGGGGAGCTGGCCCGCGCGACGGGCCTGAGTCCTTCCGCCACGTCGCAGCATCTGGCGCGCATGCGTGAGGAAGGCCTGATCGCCAGCACCCGCGAGGCGCAGCGCATTCTCTATTTCATTAAAAACGACGCGGTGCATCAGCTTATCAGCACCCTGAAAACCCTTTATTGCCCGTAAGGAGCCGCCATGTCACTTCCCCTTCTTTCGCCGCGCGAGGCCAATGCCCGCATCGCCGATGGCGCAAAACTGATTGATATTCGTGATGCCGACGAGTACGCCCGCGAGCATATTCCCGCCGCGCAGTCCGTGCCGCTGGATACCTTACCCGGCGGACTTAAAACGCAGGCGGGCGAAACGGTGATTTTTCACTGCCAGTCTGGCGCCCGCACCTCAGGCAATGCCGATCGCCTTGCGCAGGCTGCCGCCCCTGCTCAGGCATTTGTGGTCGAAGGAGGCATTCAGGGCTGGAAGCAGGCGGGTCTGCAGACAGTCGAAGACAAAACCCAGCCGCTGCCGCTGATGCGTCAGGTGCAAATCGCTGCCGGGCTGCTCATTCTCTGCGGCGTAGTGCTGGGCTATAGCGTCTCAGACGGCTTTTTCCTGCTCAGCGGCTTCGTGGGGGCCGGGCTGCTGTTCGCCGGTGTAACCGGTTTTTGCGGCATGGCGCGGCTGCTGAAGGTGATGCCCTGGAACCGGCGTACCTCATAAGCAGTAATCGGTGAAATACGCTGTACCCGGTGTCATACGTGGGCTAAGGTGAAGATCGCTAAAACGATGAGGAGGTAATATGTTTTCTGTCGGTGATTATGTACAACCGCGTAAAGGCGGCCCGAAGCTGAAAGTGCTCGAAGTGAACGGTGAAAGCGTGGTGGCGGTACAGGCCAGCAATGAACAAGGCGAGAAATATACCCTGAAAGCCGCCGAGCTGGCGCCGTATACCGAAGACGGTGATTTCGGCGTCTGCTGAAAAGAGTGCCGGGCGGTATGTTCCGCCCGGTTCACGCATTAGATCAGAAAATCATCCAGTGATTTCCCCTCTGCCAGCGCGCTGGCAATAGGCTTTGGCGTACGGCCCTGGCCGGTCCACGTTTTCTCTTCACCGTTCTGGTCAATAAAGCGGTATTTCGCTTCACGCGGCTTACGCTTTTTCGTGGATTTACCCGTCTGCGCCAGTTCAGAGCCCAGCAGATCGGTCGGTGAAATACCATCGGCTTTCATCCGCTCCAGCAGGGCATTAATTTTCTCCTGCTGCTCGGCTCTCTGCTGCTCTAATTCCGCCAGCTCACTACGTTTCTCTTCAGCAACGACCCTGACTTTTTCCAGCATTTCCTCAAGAACGTCCAGGGATAATTCGCGTGCCATGGCGCGCAGAGTTCGGATATTATTAAGATTCTGTAACGTCAAAGACATATTATTTGAAAACCTTTTGTTTAGGGTAAATAGATAAATCACCGACAGAATAATTCATTTCCGCTGAAATATCTACCCGCGGGCTGCCCTGCCAATAGCGTAAATATGTTTAACTGTCGCCGTTAATATTATCTTATAACGTCTGAGCGATACGCAGGGATTCAATCATCACTGCAATATAAAGGGTCAACCTTAATCAAAATTTCAGCATTCTGCGCTACCCACAAAAGCACTGACTCACCTTTCAACATCAAGATAGTTAAGCTCATGATTTAAAACAAAAAACCATCGCACGAGACAGATTATAACGAAGCGAACAAAAAACCATCAATTTTAGAGAATTTTGTGGACAAAACGCGATTAAATAAAAATTAATCACTAGTTGTTAGTTCAAACGTAGAGATATACGCTATACACGTCAAACAAACCAACCTAAAGCACTAACCGCTTCGGGAAAATCGTTTCTTTTGTGTTCTTCTCAAGGAGTTCAGACATGTTCTCACCGCAATCACGCCTTCGCCATGCTGTGGCGGATACTTTCGCGATGGTTGTCTACTGTTCCGTTGTGAACATGTTGATCGAAATATTCCTCTCCGGAATGTCCTTCGAGCAGTCACTTTCTTCTCGTCTGGTGGCGATTCCGGTCAATATTATTATTGCCTGGCCTTACGGTTTATACCGCGATGCCGTCATGCGCTTCGCGCGGCGTGTCAGCCCCGCAGGCTGGGTGAAAAACCTGGCAGACGTTCTGGCCTATGTGACGTTCCAGTCGCCGGTTTACGTGGCCATTCTGCTGACGGTGGGCGCGGACTGGCACCAGATCGCGGCGGCGGTCAGTTCGAATATTGTGATTTCAATGCTGATGGGGGCGGTATATGGCTATTTCCTCGACTACTGTCGCCGCCTGTTTAAGGTCAGCCAGTACAGCCAGGCTAAAGCGTGATGTAAAGCGACTGGCGAACGCCAGTCGCGAATTTACTGTACGTCGCCAAACAGTCCCTTCAAAAACCGTTCCAGCGCCATACGCGAGCTGAAACCGTGCGGAATACCATAATGCTCATGCGTCTCTCCGCCTAAATAGAGCGGAAATTGCTGATAATGATCGCAGGTTTTAATATCCGAGGCAGGCTCAGCAAATGACAGACTTCTGTCTTTCAGCGTCGGGTGAATAATGAGAGCGGTACGTCCCATTCTTGCTTCACGATTAACGTAAACATAATTCTCGCCACGGCGATATCCATACGCTTTTGGCGTCACCTCATCCATGGTGAATCCCTCTTTTTCAAGAACGCGTGCCACCTCGTCAGGTCGTAAATACATATCTTTTCCTCGTTATCTTTTCCTGCCCGGCAACCTTACAGTATTCAGCATTAGCAGGGCTTTCAGAATAGTCCATAAACTGGCGGATATCGCGTGATGCGCTTCAGATATTAAATTTCTGAACTAAACTGAACGGGAACACAAAATTACGGAGGATCGTATGTTTAACAGACCGAACCGAAACGATATTAACGACGACGCTCAGGATATTCGTAATGATGTCAGCCAATTAGCAGACACGCTTGAAGAGGTGCTGAAATCCTGGGGGAGTGACGCGAAGGACGAAGCGGATGCCGCAAAACGTAAGGCTCAGTCTCTGCTCCGTGAAACCCGCGCACGCCTAAATGGCCGCACGCGTACCACACAGGCTGCCTGCGATGCGGTCAGCTGCGCAACGACCTTCGTGCGCGAAAAACCGCTCTGCACACTCGGCACGGTAGCGGCAGTCGGGATCTTCGTCGGCGCTCTGCTTAGCCTGCGTAAGTAAGCCCGAGCCACCAGCCCCGGTCGCCGCTGGCGCCGGGGCTTTTTAATGCCCGCAAGCCTGAAAACCCGTACAACACCCCCTGCCCCGCTGTGCTCATCATCAGGGCATCATCAATCTAAATTTCCCATATCTTGTATGGTTGAAACTTAAGACAACTACATCTAGTATTCCTTTTAGCAAGATACATACAACCTGACGCGATGATTCGCGCCGCTCTCTCATTTTAAATGGAAATACGAATCATGAGCATTATTATTTACACTCGTAACGATTGTGTTCAGTGCCACGCGACCAAACGGGCGATGGAAAGCCGCGGCGTGGCGTTTGAGATGGTGAATATTGACCAGCAGCCCGAGGCCGCCGATACCCTTCGCGCGCAGGGTTTCCGTCAGCTTCCGGTGGTGGTGGCCGGGGAGACCAGCTGGTCTGGCTTCCGTCCGGACATGATCAACCGCCTCGCCGCGCAGGCCGCACGGGCATGATTCGGCTGGTCTTCTTCTCCAGCAGCTCGGAAAACACGCTCCGTTTTATTGAGCGCGTCGGGCTGCCTGCGGTGCGCATTCCCCTCAACGAGCGGGAGCGCATCCGGGTAGAAGAACCGTACATTCTGGTGGTGCCCAGCTACGGCGGCGGCGGTACGGCGGGCGCAGTGCCTCGTCAGGTGATCCGCTTTCTGAACGATCCGCATAACCGCGGGCTAATCCGAGGCGTGATCGCGGCGGGCAATCGCAATTTCGGCGATGCCTTTGGCCGCGCCGGAGATGTCATTTCTCAAAAATGCGGCGTGCCGTATCTCTATCGCTTTGAGCTGATGGGGACGCAGCAGGACGTCGAAAACGTGCGTAAAGGAGTGAACGAATTTTGGCAACGACAACCGCAGAACGGGTAATACAGGCGACGCCGGATTACCACGCATTAAACGCGATGCTTAACCTCTATGATCGGGAGGGACGCATTCAGTTTGATAAAGACCGTGAGGCGGTGGACGCCTTTTTTGCCGCCCACGTGCGGCCCAACAGCGTGACCTTCGCGAGCCAGGATGAACGTCTCGACCACCTGGTTAACGAAGGTTACTACGACGCCCGCGTCCTCACCCGCTACGCACGCGCCTTCGTCGTGAAGCTGTTTGAACGCGCCCACGCCAGCGGCTTTCGTTTCCAGACGTTCCTTGGCGCGTGGAAGTTCTACACCAGCTACACCCTGAAGACCTTCGACGGTAAGCGCTACTTAGAAAGCTTTGAAGATCGCGTGGTGATGGTCGCGTTGACCCTGGCGCAGGGCGATGAAGCGCTGGCGCAACAGCTCACCGACGAGATCCTCTCCGGCCGCTTCCAGCCCGCCACGCCGACCTTTCTCAACTGCGGCAAAGCCCAGCGCGGTGAGCTGGTCTCCTGCTTCCTGCTGCGTATCGAAGATAATATGGAGTCGATAGGCCGCGCGGTGAACTCGGCGCTGCAGCTCTCCAAACGCGGCGGCGGCGTGGCGTTTCTGCTCTCGAACCTGCGTGAAGCGGGTGCGCCGATTAAGCGCATCGAAAACCAGTCCTCCGGCGTGATCCCGGTCATGAAGATGCTGGAAGATGCCTTCTCCTACGCCAACCAGCTTGGCGCGCGTCAGGGCGCGGGCGCGGTTTATCTGCACGCGCACCACCCCGACATTCTGCGTTTCCTCGATACCAAGCGCGAAAACGCCGACGAAAAAATCCGCATCAAAACCCTGTCGCTGGGCGTGGTGATCCCGGATATCACCTTTAAGCTCGCCAAAGAGAATGCCGAGATGGCGCTTTTCTCGCCGTATGACGTCGAGCGAATTTACGGCAAAGCCTTTGGCGACGTGGCGATAAGCGAGCTGTACGACGAGCTGCTGGCCGACGATCGCATCCGCAAAAAAACCATCAACGCCCGCGATTTCTTTCAGACGCTTGCCGAAATTCAGTTTGAGTCCGGCTATCCGTACATCATGTACGAGGACACGGTGAACCGCGCAAACCCGATTGCCGGGCGCATCAACATGAGCAACCTGTGCTCGGAGATTTTGCAGGTCAACAGCGCCTCCCGCTATGACGAGAATCTGGACTACGCGGAGATCGGCAAAGACATCTCCTGCAACCTCGGGTCGCTGAATATCGCCCACACCATGGATTCCCCCGACTTTGGCCGCACGATAGAAACCGCCATTCGCGGGCTGACGGCGGTGTCAGACATGAGCCACATCCGCAGCGTGCCGTCCATCGAGGCGGGCAACGCCGCGTCGCACGCCATTGGACTCGGGCAGATGAACCTGCACGGCTACCTGGCGCGGGAAGGCATCGCCTACGGCAGCCCGGAAGGGCTGGACTTCACCAACCTCTATTTTTACACCGTCACCTGGCACGCGCTGCATACCTCGATGATGCTGGCGCGCGAGCGCAACCAGCGTTTCGCGGGCTTTGAACAGTCGCGCTATGCCAGCGGAGAGTATTTCAGCCAGTATCTGGAAGGCGACTGGCAGCCGAAAACGGCGCGAGTAAGGGAGCTGTTTGCCCGCGCCGGGATCGTCCTGCCCACGCGCGAGATGTGGCAGCAGCTGCGTGATGACGTGATGCGCTACGGCATCTACAACCAGAACCTGCAGGCGGTGCCGCCCACCGGTTCGATCTCCTACATCAACCACGCCACGTCGAGCATTCACCCGATCGTGTCGAAGATTGAAATTCGCAAAGAAGGCAAAACCGGACGCGTTTACTACCCTGCCCCGTTTATGACCAATGAGAACCTGGCTTTGTACCAGGACGCGTATGAGATCGGCCCGGAAAAAATCATCGATACCTACGCCGAGGCGACGAAACACGTGGATCAGGGGCTGTCGCTGACGCTGTTCTTCCCGGATACCGCCACCACGCGGGACATCAACAAAGCGCAGATCTACGCGTGGAAGAAAGGTATCAAGACGCTCTACTACATTCGCCTGCGCCAGCTTGCGCTGGAAGGCACCGAAATCGAAGGCTGCGTGTCCTGCGCGCTGTAAGGAGAAAGGATGAAACTGTCACGCGTGAGCGCCGTTAACTGGAACAAGATCCAGGACGAGAAAGATCTGGAAGTGTGGAACCGCCTGACCAGCAACTTCTGGCTGCCGGAAAAGGTCCCGCTCTCCAACGATATTCCGGCCTGGCAAACCCTGAGCCACACCGAGCAGCAGCTAACGATCCGCGTCTTTACCGGCCTGACGCTGCTGGACACCATTCAGAATACCGTTGGCGCACCGGCTCTGATGGGTGACGCGCTGACGCCGCACGAAGAGGCGGTGATGTCGAACATCAGCTTTATGGAGGCGGTGCACGCCCGCTCCTACAGCTCGATTTTCTCCACGCTGTGCCAGACCAAAGACGTGGACGCGGCCTACGCCTGGAGCGAAGCGAGCGAGTCGTTACAAAGAAAGGCGGAGCTGGTACTGGCGTATTATCGGGCCGACGAGCCGCTGAAGAAAAAGATCGCCAGCGTGTTTCTGGAATCATTCCTCTTCTATTCTGGCTTCTGGCTGCCCATGTACTGGTCAAGCCGCGGCAAGCTCACCAACACCGCCGATTTGATTCGCCTCATCATTCGGGATGAAGCGGTGCACGGGTATTACATCGGCTATAAGTATCAGAAAGGGCTGGAAAAGGTCAGCGACGCGGAGCGCGAGGAGCTTAAAGGGTTTGCGCTCGATTTGCTGATGGATCTGTACGACAACGAGCTGAGCTATACCGAGGAACTCTACGCCGGCACCGGCTGGGAGGAAGACGTCAAGGTTTTCCTTTGCTACAACGCCAACAAGGCGCTGATGAACCTGGGTTACGAGGCGCTGTTCCCGCCGGAAATGGCGGAGGTTAACCCGGCGATTCTCTCCGCGCTGTCGCCCAACGCCGACGAAAACCACGATTTCTTCTCCGGGTCGGGTTCATCGTACGTGATGGGCAAAGCGGTGGAAACCGAGGATGAGGACTGGGATTTTTAATGAACGTTAACGTTCGTTAATTTAATATAAACCCAACAATTTCCTCTCCAATATTTACAAAACAACTACACTGTCATTTCCCCGCCCTATTCGCCTGAACCACCCGATTCAGGCGAAATTCCCCGATGCCGCAGCAAAAAATTGAGAAAAATTCAAATCCCGCTCAGCCCTTTACTCATGGGAAATTCAGCCGTTTCGCCTCCCTGAAAATTTACGTCATAAGCAAACCCAGGGTTGTCTCAGATTCTCAGTATGTTAGGGTTATGCCCGTTAACAATTTACCATGGTAATCATATCGACATAAACAAATAACAGGACACTCTCTATTGCATGGCAATTAAATTAGAAGTGAAAAATCTTTATAAAGTATTTGGCGAGCATCCTCAGCGCGCATTCAAATATATTGAGAAAGGCCTTTCGAAAGAGCAAATTCTGGAAAAAACCGGGCTATCGCTTGGCGTTAAAGACGCCAGTCTGGCAATTGAAGAAGGCGAGATTTTTGTCATCATGGGATTATCCGGTTCGGGTAAATCCACTATGGTTCGCCTTCTCAATCGCCTGATTGAACCCACCCGCGGACAGGTGCTGATTGACGGCGTGGATATCGCCAGAATATCAGACGCCGAGCTTCGCGAGGTGCGCAGAAAGAAGATTGCGATGGTATTCCAGTCATTCGCGCTGATGCCACATATGACGGTGCTGGATAATACCGCTTTCGGCATGGAATTAGCCGGTACACCCGCGCAGGAACGTCAGGAAAAAGCCCTTGATGCCCTGCGTCAGGTTGGGCTGGAAAATTATGCGCATGCGTACCCGGATGAACTTTCCGGCGGTATGCGTCAGCGCGTGGGATTAGCCCGCGCATTAGCCATTAATCCAGACATTTTATTAATGGACGAAGCCTTCTCTGCCCTCGATCCGTTAATTCGCACCGAAATGCAGGATGAGCTGGTAAAATTACAGGCGAAACATCAGCGGACCATTGTCTTTATTTCCCACGATTTGGATGAAGCCATGCGTATTGGCGACCGTATTGCCATTATGCAAAATGGTGAAGTGGTGCAGGTCGGCACGCCGGACGAAATTCTCAATAATCCGGCAAATGATTATGTGCGCACCTTCTTCCGCGGCGTGGATATTAGCCAGGTCTTTAGCGCCAAAGATATTGCCCGTCGAACGCCAAACGGCATTATCCGTAAAACGCCTGGCTTCGGCCCGCGCTCCGCGCTGAAGCTGCTGCAGGACGAAGACCGTGAATATGGTTATCTGGTTGAACGCGGCAATAAATTTGTCGGCGTTGTCTCCATCGATTCTCTGAAAACCGCGCTCAGCGAAAACCAGGGCATCGATGCGGCGTTAATTGACGCTCCGCTTGCCGTGGACGCCGAAACGCCGCTCAGCGAGTTGCTCTCTCACGTGGGGCAGGCGCCTTGCGCCGTACCGGTCGTGGGTGAGGAACAACAGTACGTCGGCATCATCTCCAAACGGATGCTGCTGCAGGCTTTAGATCGCGAGGGGGCAAACAATGGCTGACCAAACTAACCCGTGGGGTACCACTGAAGCGGCGGACAACGCTGCGCAATCCGCCGACGCGTGGGGTTCCACGCCAGCACCCGCCGACGGTGGCGGTGCGGCGGACTGGCTGAACAGCGCACCCGCGCCTGCGCCAGAGCACTTCAATATTATGGATCCGTTCCACAAGACGCTGATCCCGCTGGACAGCTGGGTCACGGAGGGGATCGACTGGGTGGTCACGCACTTCCGCCCGGTTTTCCAGGGGATCCGCATCCCGGTGGATTACATCCTGAACGGCTTCCAGCAGCTGATGCTGGGCATGCCGGCCCCGGTGGCGATTATCCTGTTCTCCCTGATCGCCTGGCAGTTTGGCAGCGCCGGGATGGGTGTCGCCACGCTGATTTCGCTGATTGCCATCGGCGCGATTGGGGCCTGGTCGCAGGCGATGATCACCCTGGCGCTGGTGCTGACCGCCCTGCTCTTCTGCATCGTCATCGGCCTGCCGATGGGGATCTGGCTGGCGCGCAGCCCGCGGGCCGCGAAGATTATCCGCCCGCTGCTGGATGCAATGCAGACCACCCCGGCGTTCGTCTATCTGGTGCCGATTGTGATGCTGTTCGGCATCGGCAACGTGCCGGGCGTGGTGGTCACCATTATCTTTGCCCTGCCGCCGATTATTCGTCTGACCATTCTCGGGATCAATCAGGTGCCTGCGGACCTGATCGAAGCGTCACGCTCGTTCGGCGCCAGCCCGCGCCAGATGCTGTTTAAGGTTCAGCTCCCGCTGGCGATGCCGACCATCATGGCGGGCGTGAACCAGACGCTGATGCTGGCCCTGTCGATGGTGGTGATTGCCTCGATGATCGCCGTTGGCGGTCTCGGTCAGATGGTGCTGCGCGGCATTGGCCGTCTCGACATGGGGCTGGCTACCGTCGGCGGCGTCGGGATTGTGATCCTCGCCATTATTCTTGACCGCCTGACCCAGGCCGTCGGTCGCGATTCACGCAGTCGCGGCAACCGTCGCTGGTATTCCACCGGCCCCGTCGGGTTACTCACCCGCCCCTTTAGAAAATAAGGAACAACGATGCGACATAACGTACTTTTTGCCACAGCGTTTGCCACCCTTGTCTCCACCAGCACGTTCGCGGCTGACCTGCCGGGCAAAGGCATTACCGTGCAGCCGGTGCAGAGCACTATTTCGGAAGAGAGCTTCCAGACCCTGCTGGTCAGCCGCGCGCTGGAAAAACTGGGCTATACGGTGAACACGCCGAGCGAAGTGGATTACAACGTGGGCTACACCTCGATTGCCTCCGGTGACGCCACCTTTACCGCCGTAAACTGGCAGCCGCTGCATGACGATATGTATGCCGCCGCCGGTGGCGATAAGAAATTCTACCGTGAAGGCACCTTTGTCACCGGCGCGGCGCAGGGGTACCTGATCGACAAGAAAACCGCCGACCAGTACCACATCACCAACATCGAACAGCTGAAGGATCCGAAGATCGCCAGACTGTTTGACACCAACGGTGACGGCAAGGCCGACATGATGGGCTGCTCGCCGGGCTGGGGCTGCGAAGCGGTGATTAACCACCAGAACAAGGCGTTCGATCTGGCGAAAACGGTCGACGTGAGCCACGGCAACTATTCAGCGATGATGGCCGACACCATTGCCCGCTTCAAAGAGGGTAAACCGGTGATCTACTACACCTGGACGCCGTACTGGGTGAGCGACGTGCTGAAGCCGGGTAAAGACGTGGTGTGGCTGCAGGTGCCGTTCTCCTCCCTGCCGGGCGAGCAGAAAGATATCGACACCAAACTGCCGAACGGCATGAACTACGGCTTCCCGGTGAACACCATGCATATCGTGGCGAACAAAGCCTGGGCGGAGAAAAACCCGGCGGCGGCGAAGCTGTTCTCGGTGATAAAGCTGCCGCTGGCAGACATCAACGCCCAGAACGCAATGATGCACGCGGGCAAATCGTCTGAAGCGGATGTTAAAGGCCACGTCGACGGCTGGATCAAGGCTCACCAGCAGCAGTTTGACGGCTGGGTGAAAGCGGCGCTGGCGGCGCAGAAGTAAAACCTTTTCCCTCACCCTAACCCTCTCCCCAGACCGTACACTGGGAGAGGACCGGGGTGAGGGGATCAGACCGCACCCAACCTAAACCGCACAATCCAGCACGTAACAATCCCCCCACATTCACAATCATTGGCTATTATGGTTTCCGGAAAAATAATCACTTCACTAACGATTCCTGAAACTAATGACAAAAACCACTCAAGGGCTTAGCCCCGCACTCATCCTTTTAATGTCCGTGGCAACGGGTCTGGCCGTCGCCAGCAACTATTACGCGCAGCCTCTTCTCGACACCATCGCCCGCGCGTTCAATCTCTCCGCCAGCTCCGCAGGCTTTATCGTTACCGCCGCCCAGCTCGGCTATGCCGCCGGGCTGCTGTTCCTGGTGCCGCTCGGCGATATGTTTGAACGCCGGATGTTGATCGTCTCCATGACGCTTCTGGCCGCCGGCGGGATGCTGATCACCGCCAGCAGCCAGTCGCTGACGATGATGATTATCGGTACCGCGCTGACGGGGCTGTTCTCCGTGGTGGCGCAAATCCTGGTGCCGCTCGCCGCGACCCTCGCCTCACCGGAAAAACGTGGCAAGGTGGTGGGCACCATCATGAGCGGCCTGCTGCTGGGGATTTTGCTGGCACGTACCGTCGCCGGGCTGCTGGCAAGCCTCGGCGGCTGGCGCACCGTATACTGGGTGGCGAGCGTATTGATGGTCATCATGGCGCTGGCGCTGTGGCGCGGGCTGCCAAAAGTGAAGCAGGAAAATCACCTGAATTACCCGCAGCTGCTGGCCTCCGTTTTCAGCCTGTTTACCCAGGATAAACTTCTGCGCACCCGCGCCCTGCTGGGCTGCTTCACCTTCGCCAACTTCAGCATTCTGTGGACGTCGATGGCGTTTCTGCTGGCCGCGCCGCCGTTTAATTATTCCGAAGGGGTGATTGGCCTGTTCGGCCTGGCCGGTGCCGCAGGCGCACTGGGCGCGCGCCCCGCAGGCGGGCTGGCCGACAAGGGCAAATCCCATCTGACCACCTCCGCGGGGCTGGTGTTACTTCTGCTCTCCTGGGCGGCAATCTGGTATGGGCACGTCTCGGTGCTGGCGCTGATCGTCGGTATCCTGGTACTCGATCTCACCGTGCAGGGCGTTCACATTACCAATCAGACCGTCATCTATCGCGTGAAGCCGGAGGCGCGTAACCGCCTGACGGCCGGGTACATGACCAGCTACTTTATTGGCGGCGCGGCGGGCTCGCTCATTTCCGCCTCGGCGTGGCAGCATGCTGGCTGGTCAGGGGTATGTGCAATTGGCGCCATCGTCGCCACGATTAACCTGCTTGTATGGTGGCGCGGCTACCATCGCCAGGATGCAATTCACTAAGTTTTACATTGCTTTGGGCCTCTTAGGGTGTAAAGGGGCCCCTCACTCTGTTAATGTAAACGTAATCATTTATCCCAGAAATTTTAATGTGGGTGACATATTTACAATCGGCATGAATAGTTCAGACCCCCGTCCTCACATCCTCTCTTCAGCGGGTTCATCCCCTACGCTTTCTGTGCTCACCGGGTCACGGACTTACCCGGCGCTTTCTGATGGTGACATTAATTTGGCGGATATAACCGCACAAATAATTCATTTACATTATTTGTCACTATCGTTACTATATCGGCTGTAATTAATGAGGTTATGCCCAAATGGATAGTTCGTTTACGCCCATTGAACAAATGCTTAAATTCCGCGCCAGTCGCCATGAGGACTTCCCGTATCAGGAAATCCTGCTGACTCGCCTGTGCATGCACATGCAGGGTAAGCTACTGGAAAACCGCAATAAAATGCTGAAAGCTCAAGGGATTAACGAGACATTGTTTATGGCGTTGATCACGCTGGAGTCTCAGGAAAACCACAGCATTCAGCCTTCTGAGCTGAGCTGCGCGCTGGGCTCCTCCCGCACCAACGCCACCCGAATTGCCGATGAGCTGGAAAAGCGCGGCTGGATTGAGCGCCGTGAAAGCGATAACGATCGCCGCTGCCTGCATTTGCAACTGACCGATAAAGGTCACGAATTCCTGCGCGAGGTGCTGCCACCTCAGCACAATTGCCTGCACAAACTCTGGTCCGCTCTCAGCACCGCCGAGCGCGACCAGCTTGAGCACATCACTCGCAAGCTGCTCACCCGTCTGGACCAGATGGATGAAGAAGGCGCCGTTCTTGAGGCGCTGCGCTAACGCGACGACACGCTCAACAATCCAGATTTATAAGAAAACCGACAGGCCAGCACGTCACACTGCTGGCCTTTCTGACAACAGGTCGGCTCAGCCGATGTGAAAATAAGAAGATCGTGGAGAACAACAATGAGCGCAAATGCGGAGAGCACTACCCCGCAGCAACCGGCCAACAAGAAAGGCAAACGTAAGAGCGCCCTTCTTCTGTTGACCTTGCTCTTTATCATTATTGCCGTGGCATATGGGATCTATTGGTTTTTAGTACTGCGTCATGCTGAAGAGACTGACGACGCGTACGTGGCAGGGAACCAGGTACAAATTATGGCGCAGGTGTCGGGCAGCGTGACGAAAGTCTGGGCTGACAATACCGACTTTGTGCAAAAAGGCGATGTGCTGGTGACGCTCGATCCAACCGACGCCCAGCAGGCGTTTGAAAAAGCGCAGACCGCGCTGGCCTCCAGCGTTCGTCAGACCCGCCAGCTGATGATCAACAGCAAGCAGCTGCAGGCCAACATCGACGTGCAGAAGACCGCACTCGCGCAGGCGCAGAGCGATCTGAACCGCCGCGTGCCGCTCGGCACCGCCAATCTGATTGGCCGTGAAGAGCTGCAGCACGCCCGCGACGCCGTCGCCAGCGCTCAGGCACAGCTGGACGTAGCCATTCAGCAGTACAACGCCAACCAGGCGATGGTGCTGGGCACCAGCCTGGAAAACCAGCCTGCCGTTCAGCAGGCGGCGACCGAAGTCCGCAACGCGTGGCTTGCCCTGCAGCGTACTAAAATCGTCAGCCCAATGACCGGCTATGTCTCCCGTCGTTCCGTCCAGCCAGGGGCGCAGATCAGCCCAACCACGCCGCTGATGGCGGTTGTGCCGGCGGACAACCTGTGGGTCGATGCCAACTTTAAAGAGACGCAGCTTGCGCATATGCGTATCGGCCAGACCGCAACGGTTGTCAGCGACATCTATGGCGATGACGTGAAGTACACCGGCAAAGTGGTGGGTCTGGATATGGGGACCGGCAGTGCCTTCTCCCTGCTGCCTGCGCAGAACGCCACCGGTAACTGGATCAAAGTCGTACAGCGTCTGCCCGTGCGTATCGAACTGGATGCCAAACAGCTGGCGGATCACCCGCTGCGTATCGGCCTCTCCACGCTGGTGACGGTTGACACCGCCAACCGCGACGGTCAGATCCTGGCAAGCCAGGTGCGTAGCAGCCCGGTTTATGAAAGTAACGCCCGTGAAATTAGCCTCGATCCGGTCAACAAGCTGATCGATGACATCGTGAAGGCAAACGCCGGTTAATCCGAAGGTGAGCGTTATGCAACAGCAAAAGCCGCAAAAACCGCTGGAAGGCGCGCAGCTGGTCATTATGACCATCGCGCTGTCGCTGGCGACATTCATGCAGGTGCTGGACTCCACCATCGCAAACGTGGCAATCCCGACCATCGCCGGTAACCTTGGCTCGTCGCTGAGCCAGGGGACCTGGGTCATTACCTCGTTTGGGGTGGCAAACGCCATCTCCATTCCGATCACCGGCTGGCTGGCAAAGCGCGTCGGTGAGGTGAAGCTGTTCCTCTGGTCCACGGTGGCGTTTGTTCTGGCCTCGTGGGCGTGCGGCATGTCCAGCAGCCTGACGATGCTGATTTTCTTCCGCGTCATTCAGGGGATTGTCGCGGGGCCGCTGATCCCGCTCTCCCAGAGTTTGCTGCTGAGCAACTACCCTCCCGCAAAACGTTCCGTCGCGCTGGCGCTCTGGTCGATGACCGTTATCGTCGCGCCTATCTGCGGACCGATTCTGGGCGGGTACATCAGCGATAACTACCACTGGGGCTGGATCTTCTTCATCAACGTACCGATTGGCGCCGTCGTGGTATTGATGACGCTGCAGTCGCTGCGGGGACGAGAGACGCGCACCGAACAGCGCCGTATCGACAGCATCGGGCTGGCGCTGCTGATCCTGGGTATCGGCAGTCTGCAGATCATGCTCGACCGCGGTAAAGAGCTCGACTGGTTCAACTCGCAGGAGATCATCATCCTGACCATTGTCGCGGTGGTGTCGATAAGCTTCCTGATCGTCTGGGAGCTGACGGACGACAACCCGATCGTCGATCTCTCGCTCTTTAAGTCGCGAAACTTCACCATCGGCTGCCTGTGTATCAGCCTCGCCTATATGCTCTACTTCGGCGCGATTGTTCTGCTGCCGCAGCTGTTGCAGGAGGTGTATGGCTATACCGCCACCTGGGCGGGTCTGGCGTCGGCACCTGTCGGGGTGATCCCGGTCCTGCTGTCGCCGATTATTGGCCGCTTCGCCCATAAGCTCGACATGCGTCGGCTGGTGACGTTCAGCTTCATCATGTACGCGGTGTGCTTCTACTGGCGTGCGTATACCTTTGAGCCGGGAATGGACTTTGGCGCCTCGGCGTGGCCGCAGTTCATTCAGGGCTTTGCGGTGGCGTGCTTCTTTATGCCGCTGACCACCATCACGCTCTCTGGCCTGCCGCCCGAGCGTCTGGCGGCCGCGTCGAGCCTGTCGAACTTCACCCGTACGCTGGCGGGCTCTATCGGGACGTCGATCACCACCACCCTGTGGACAAACCGCGAATCAATGCACCACGCGCAGCTGACCGAAGCGGTGAACCCGTTCAACCCTAACGCACAGCAGATGTACAGCCAGCTGCAGGGAATGGGGATGACGGAGCAGCAGGCGTCCGGCTGGATTGCCCAGCAGATCACCAACCAGGGGCTGATTATCTCGGCCAACGAGATTTTCTGGATATCGGCAGGGATCTTTATCGTCCTGCTGGGGCTGGTGTGGTTTGCCAGACCGCCGTTTGGTGCCGGTGGCGGCGGTGGCGGCGCGCACTAGTCTTGTGCGCAGGTTGCTCGTTCTGTGCGACGGTTGCCCGGTGGCGCTACGCTTACCGGGCCTACGAACGTAGGCCGGATAAGGCGGAGCCGCCATCCGGCAAAAAACCGCACCGTGTCCAGAACGCGACAGCCATTGTCAGTGCCGATAAAGCAGCGCGCCTGAAATCGATTCACGATAGTGAAAAGACAACAGGAGCGCATCATGCTGAACACACCCGCCGACAAGTACCAACCCTTTCCCACCCTTTCCCTGCCCGACCGTCGCTGGCCGGAACAACGCATCACCCGCGCGCCGCGCTGGCTCTCGACCGACCTGCGCGACGGAAACCAGGCTCTGGCCGAACCGATGGACAGCACGCGCAAGCTGCAGTTCTGGGACCTGCTGTTAAGCTGCGGGTTTAAAGAGATTGAAGTTGCCTTTCCTTCCGCCTCGCAGACGGATTTCAATTTCGTTCGCCAGCTGATTGAAGAGAAGCGCATCCCGGATGACGTGACGATTCAGGTGCTCACTCAGGCACGGGAAGATCTCATCCATCGCACTTTTGAATCCCTGCGCGGCGCGAAGCAGGCGACCGTGCATCTGTATAACGCCACCGCTCCGCTGTTCCGCCGCCTGGTATTCGGCATGGAGAAAGCGCAGATCGTCGAGCTGGCCACCCGCGCCACGCAGCTTATTCGTCAGCTGTGTGAAGAAAATCCCGACACCCGCTGGCAGTACGAATACTCTCCGGAAACCTTCTGCTTTACCGAGCCGGAATTTGCGCTGGAGATTTGTGAAGCCGTGGCGGAGATCTGGCAGCCTTGCGACGAACGCCCGATGGTGATCAACTTACCCGCCACCGTCGAAGTGAGCACGCCGAACGTCTATGCCGACCAGATCGAGTACTTCTGTCGCCACTTCAGCCGCCGCCGCGATGTCTGCATCAGCGTGCATCCGCATAACGACCGCGGTACCGGCGTCGCCTGCGCGGAGCTGGCCGTAATGGCGGGGGCTGACCGCGTGGAGGGCTGTCTGTTCGGTAACGGCGAGCGCACGGGCAACGTCTGCCTGGTGACGCTGGCGATGAACCTCTACAGCCAGGGTATCAGCCCGACTCTGGATTTTAGCGATATGAACCGGGTGGTGGAAGTGGTGGAAACCTGCAATCAGCTGCCGGTGCACCCGCGCCATCCGTGGGCGGGACGGCTGGCCTATACCGCCTTTTCCGGCTCGCACCAGGACGCCATCAAGAAAGGCTTTGATGCCCGCAGGCCTGGCGATCGCTGGGAGATGCCTTACCTGCCCGTCGATCCCCAGGATATCGGCTGCACCTACGAAGCGGTGATCCGCGTGAACAGCCAGTCAGGGAAAAGCGGCAGCGCGTGGCTGATCGAACACAATCATGGTCTGAAACTGCCCCGCGCCCTGCAGCAGGATTTCAGCCAGCACGTGCAGCAGGAAACCGACCGTCACGGAAAAGAGATGACGCAAAATGCGCTGTGGCAGCTGTTTCGCACCCGCTACGGTCTGGTGGCCACGCCGCATTATGCGCTGCAATCCTACCGCAGCGACAGCCAGCAGGACGGCCAGCTGCGTTTGACGGCCAGCGTCGCCACACATGGGGGTACGCGCCAGCTGGAAGGTCACGGCAACGGTCTGCTCTCCGCCGCCGCTCACGGCCTGAGCCGCTGGGTCAACGCGCCGTTCGTGATTAAGGACTATCACGAGCATACGTTAGGCGAGCGCAGCGACAGCCGCTCGGTGGCGTACATTCGCTGCCTGTTCCAGGACGGCAGCAGCCGCTGGGGCGTGGGCATTGATAGCGACGTGGCGCGCGCGTCGCTTCAGGCGCTCTTTAACGCCGTCAGTCGTTCTTAAAGTAATCGCTGGGGGAGACGCCCATCACCCGACGGAACATGGCCGTAAAGGCGCTGTGGCTCCCGTACCCCAGATCCAGCGCCACGCGCAATACCGGCTGGCCCTGCGCCAGCCGCACTAAGGCTTCCAGCAGACGCGCCCTTCTCAACCACTCGCCGTAGCTTAAACCCGTCTGCTGTTGAAAATGACGGTTCAGCGTGCGCTCGCTCATGTTCATCATGCTCGCAGCCTGCGCGCTGCTCCAGCTTTCCCCCGGGTTTTGTCGGATTTGCAGGCACAGGCGACGTAGCGCCTCGCTTTCCGGCTCCGGCAGGTGAAACGGCAGCACCGGCATAGTGCGGATTTCATCGAGAATCAGTTCATAGACGCGTTCATCCCGGCTTCCGGGTGAGTACGATTCAGGCAACGCAAGGGATACGAGGATCAGCTCGCGCAGCAGCGGCGCGATCTGCACGATCTGGCAGGTGGCGGGAAGATCGGCCCGCGCCAGCGGATCGATAAACAGCGTTCGCGCCGCAACGTTGCCGGTAATGCGCAGGGAATGCTGCGTGCCCGCAGGCAGCCAGACGCCGCGACCGGGAGGCACAACCCAACAGCCCGATGCGGTATCCACTCGTACCACGCCGCTCAGGGTGTGCAGCAGCTGCGCGCAGTCGTGCTTGTGCCAGGGTTCGCTGTCACCATGAACGTAATCATGGGCAAACGGAACGAGAGGACGGTGGATAAAGGAGAAGGTTAAGGTTGTGGTCAAAGGAGGCACCAGCACAATGTAGGCCCGGTAAGCGAAGCGCCACCGGGCATCCACAGGCACAATACTAGATGTGCAGTTCCTGCAGTTTTTCTTTCGGCAGGGCCAGCTCTTCGTTGCTGTTCACGCGAACGTCGCGTTCGATGATGTGGCGCGCGATCTCCTGCGCTTCTTCCAGAGAGTGCATCTGGTAGGTGCCGCACTGGTAAACGTTCAGCTCAGGGATCTGGTTCTGCTCTTTCACCTTCAGTACGTCTTCCATGGCCGCTTTCCAGGCATCTGCCACACGTTTCTCTTCAGGCTGACCAATCAGGCTCATGTAGAAACCGGTACGGCAGCCCATCGGAGAGATATCGATGATCTCAACGCCGTTGCCGTTCAGGTGGTCACGCATGAAACCAGCGAACAGGTGTTCCAGCGTATGAATGCCTTTCTCCGGCATCACTTCTTTGTTTGGCACGCAGAAACGCAGATCGAAGACGGTGATCGTGTCGCCGTGCGGGGTGTGCATGGTCTTCGCCACGCGGACTGCAGGTGCTTCCATACGGGTATGGTCGACAGTAAAGCTATCTAATAACGGCATACGTCACCTCCGATAGTGATTTTTTTTAAAATAAACTGAACTCTTCTACAGAATGCGCGTCTGAGTATATGAAAGACGCGCATTTGTTATCATCATCCCTGAATTCAGAGATGTATATTTTGGCCACAGCGATGTGGCCTTTTTCTTTTCTGCTTAAGCCTGCTTCGCCAGAAACGCCTCAAACGACTCGGTATCCGCCGCTTCAACCTCTTTCTGACGCACAACGGACGCTTCGCGTTCCGCGACAAAATCTGATTCGCTCAGGATTTCTAACGGCTCCTGGATCAGCATTTCACGGTACTCCGCCGAGAGTGAGCGCCCCGTACCACCAATGCCCTGATCAATCATAGAACGCAGAATGCGCGCTGAGAACGTCAGTTCCGGGTTATCAAAGCACGCCACCAGCTGGTCGCAAATCTGTTGATACGCGTCGCCGCCGTCGATGCTGTCCATCGTCCGGGCAACACGCTTCAGGTCACGGAACAGATCTTTGCCGACTTTCGTCAGCGGGAACTGTGCCGTTTCGCAGCCGATACCCAGCGTCAGGCCAGGTTTACGCCCTTCCAGAATCACGCGGTTCCAGTTTGTACGGGTGCAGAGCAGTTCGTCTGAACTCATTTCCGGCGCATCCGCCAGCACGCACCAGACCATAAACAGATCCAGGAAGCGAATCTGCTGTTCATCAACGCCAATCGGTGAGAACGGGTTGATATCCAGCGAGCGCACTTCAATGTATTCGATCCCGCCGCGCTGCAGCGCATCCGACGGGGTTTCGCCGCTGCGCGTCACGCGCTTAGGACGAATTGGCGCATACAGCTCGTTTTCAATCTGCAGGACATTGCTGTTGATCTGCAGACGCTTACCGTCTTTTTCGAGGCCGATTTTTTCGTACTCTTCCGACGGGGTTTTGATCGCCCGCTTCAATCCTGCCACATATTCGTGCAATTCGTTAAACGTAATACCGAGATTGCTTTGCGATTTATTGGTATAGCCGAGATCGCTCAGACGCAGAGAAGTGGCGTACGGGAGATAGTACATTCCGCAGTCGGTCTTCTCGAACGGCAGCGTGGTCGGTTTCCCCTGCAGGAACGAAGAACAGATCGCCGGGGAGGCACCAAACAGATACGGGATCACCCAGCCGAAACGGTAGTAGTTGCGGATCAGGCGGAAGTAGCCTGCTGAGATGGCGTCTTTATCCGTTTCACCGCATTTCGCCTGCCAGAACGCCATTGGCAGCGAGAAGTTGTAGTGCACGCCAGAGATGGTCTGCATCAACGCGCCGTAGCGATTTTTAAGACCTTCGCGATAGAGCGTTTTCAGCCGACCAATGTTTGACGTGCCGTACTGCGCCAGCTCAATCTCCTGGCCCTGCTCGATATAGCACGGCATGCTGAGCGGCCACATACGCTCATCGCCAAGATTGCGCGCGGTGTAGCGATGGATATCGCGCATAATCGTCAGCATATGATCAATATCACCCTCTACTGGGGTGATGAACTCCAGCAGCGCTTCAGCGAAATCGGTTGTGATCCATTTATGTGTCAGCGCCGAGCCTAACGCCTTCGGGTGACCCGTCGTCGCTAAACTGCCGTCCGCGTTAACGCGCAGCGTTTCACGCTCAAGACCACGCTGAATACCCTTCAATGCCTGAGGGTGGTTTTCCAGCCAGGCCAGCGCCTGAGATACGTCCGGGATCAAATTGACCTCCCGCCTGTCAAAGTAATGTTACTCAGCATAATTGTAATGGTTGACGATTGAAGGTCGCGTATTCATTCCACCAATTAGTGCCACCACGTCATACCCTGTAGTGTTGCCCACGCCACGAGAACATAGCGCAACGCCTTGCCAAGGCACAAAAAAAAGAGCACCGGTCCCCAGGAGATGCGCATCCATCCCGCCAGCAGACACAGTAAATCGCCTATTACAGGCATCCAGCTTAATAACAGCGTGGCAGCGCCATAGCGTTTTAGCCAGCCGACTGCCTTTTCCTGCCAGCGCGATTTTTCACGCAGCGGAAAGAAACGCCCAAGAATAACGTTAGTCAGCCCTCCAAGGCTATTACCCATTGTTGCTATTAATACAAGTAGCCAGGGCTGACTCACGCCGGACAACAGCATCGCCACCAGCACCACTTCCGAATTGCCCGGTAACAGCGTGGCGCTGAGAAAACTGCTGGCGAATAATGAGGCAAGTGACAGCGCGTCACTCACAGTAAGCGTACATCCACCGCATCCATTCCGGCATCACGCGCGGCCTGGATCCCAAAATCGGCATCTTCAAACACGACGCACTTTGCCGCCGGGACGCCCATTAATTCTGCGCAAAGCAGGAAGGTGTCCGGTGCGGGCTTGTGACGTTTAACATGATCGGCGGCGACCACGGCAGAAAAATAGTGGCGCAGGCCAAGATGATTGAGCAAGGCTTCTGCAATCGCGCTTTCGCTGCCCGTCCCCACCGACATCGGGCGACGCCCGTGCCACTCTTTTACCACATCAATCAGCGGCAGAGGACGTACGGTATCTAAAAGCATGGCTTTTACCGCATCGGTTTTTTCGCGCGCGAGCAGGTGCGGGTCGAGATCGGCCTGATTCAGTTCAATCACGGCCTGCGCAATACGCCAGGTGGGGGAGCCGTTGAGGGCGATCATCGCCTGAAGGTCGAAACGCATGCCGTAGCGGCCCAGGACGTCGGTCCAGGCTTGACGATGCGTGGGTTCGGTATCCAGAAGGGTACCATCCATATCGAAGATCAAACCGTCATACTGTGCGTACATCGTGCTCTCGCTAACCGATTAACAAAGCATTACTTTATCGTAAATGGTGGTTTTTGTCGCTGATTGCGAAATGATAACAACGAGAGTGATTAAGAACTAAACATCGAAGGGAAAGGCAGATGAGATGGTGCATCCGGGAGGATTCGAACCTCCGACCGCTCGGTTCGTAGCCGAGTACTCTATCCAGCTGAGCTACGGATGCATCGGGATTTACTACTGTACTGCTCGATATTCATATCACTTCTAAAGCAATATGAAGTAATAGATGGTGCATCCGGGAGGATTCGAACCTCCGACCGCTCGGTTCGTAGCCGAGTACTCTATCCAGCTGAGCTACGGATGCAAAATGGCGGTGAGGCGGGGATTCGAACCCCGGATGCAGCTTTTGACCGCATACTCCCTTAGCAGGGGAGCGCCTTCAGCCTCTCGGCCACCTCACCACACAACGCCTCTTTCGAGTGCTTCGAGTAACTCGTTAAGAGCTTCTCGTCGCTGCGTGGCGCATATATTACTTTCTGGGACTTATAAGTCAAACAATTTTCCAAAAGCTTTTATCGTTTGCACAAATCACACGCAATTCGCATGTAAAAGCCGCAAAGAGGGTGTTTTATAAGCGGATTTTGCAGGCATCTTCACAGAAAACTGATGCGGAAAGAACAGTGTTGGGACGAGATAAGGGTAGCGGAGTGGTCAAAAAGAGAGCGATTGAAATTAAACGGTAACTTTGAGCAGGAAAAATAGCGGGAGGGTTGCGTCTCGCCCGACAGCGAGACGCGACAATATCAGTAACTGGACTGCTGGGATTTTTCAGCCTGGATACGCTGGTAGATCTCTTCACGGTGGACAGATACTTCTTTAGGAGCGTTAACACCAATACGTACCTGGTTACCCTTTACCCCTAAAACTGTCACGGTGACCTCATCCCCAATCATGAGGGTCTCACCAACTCGACGAGTCAGAATCAGCATTCTTTGCTCCTTGAAAGATTAAAAGAGTCGGGTCTCTTGTATCCCGGCATTATCCATCATATAACGCCAAAAAGTAAGCGATGACAAACACGTAAAGTGTAAGCAGTCACGGCATCACATTCTGTTAAACGTAAGTTTAGCCGATATACACAAACTCAACCTGACTTTATCGTTATCGATAGCACAGTGAACAAGACGCCATAACGTTACCGCTATGGCGTCTGCTTGTGCTTTGTAGTTATTACAGTTTCGCGCTTACCCAGCTTTCAACGCTGGCTAATGCCGCAGGAAGTGCCGCCGCATCCGTACCACCGGCTTGCGCCATGTCCGGACGACCGCCACCCTTGCCGCCCACCTGCTGAGCGACCATACCAATCAGTTCCCCTGCTTTTACGCGGTCAGTCACATCCTTAGAGACGCCCGCAATCAGAGAAACCTTACCATCTGCCACTGTCGCCAGCACGATAACGGTAGAACCGAGCTGGTTCTTGAGATCGTCGACCATAGTACGCAGCATCTTAGGCTCAACGCCCGCCAGATCGCTGACCAGCAGTTTGACGCCCTTAATGTCTACAGCCTTGCTGGAGAGGTTTGCACTCTCCTGCGCCGCAGCCTGCTCTTTCAGCTGCTGCAGCTCTTTTTCCAGCTGACGCGTGCGTTCCAGCGCAACGCGCACTTTCTCGCCCAGGTTTTGGCTATCGCCTTTCAGCAGCTGCGCGATGTCGTGCAGCTGATCGCTCTGCGCATGCAGGCTGGCAATCGCACCTTCACCGGTCACCGCTTCAATACGACGCACGCCTGCCGCCGTACCCGACTCGGAAACGATGCGGAACAGGCCGATGTCACCGGTGCGCGAGGCGTGTGTACCGCCGCACAGTTCGGTAGAGAAGTCGCCCATGCTCAGCACGCGAACACGTTCGTCGTATTTCTCGCCAAACAGCGCCATCGCACCTTTTTTCTTCGCGTCTTCGAGATCCATGATGTGGGTCTCGATTGGCAGGTTACGACGGATCTGCGCGTTCACCAGATCTTCCACCGCGCGGATTTCAGACGGCTTCATCGCTTCAAAATGCGAGAAGTCGAAGCGCAGCACTTTATCGTTAACCAGAGAACCTTTCTGTGCAACGTGGGTACCGAGCACGTCGCGCAGGGCAGCGTGCATCAGGTGGGTTGCCGAGTGGTTCAGACGAATGCGCGCGCGGCGAGCTTCATCAACGTTAGCCTGGACGCCCTCGCCCACTTTCAGAGAACCGGAAACCAGTTTGCCCTGGTGACCAATCGCCTGACCGTATTTCTGGGTGTCGCTGACGCTAAAGCTGAAACCATTGCCCTTCAGTTCGCCTTTATCGCCAACCTGGCCGCCGGATTCGGCGTAGAACGGCGTTTTGTCCAGAATGACTACGGCTTCCTGACCTGCGCTGATGCTGTCCACGGCTTTGCCGTCAACAAACAGGGCGGTCACTTTGCCGGTCAGTTCCAGCGCCTCATAACCTTTGAATTCAGACGCGCTATCAACGCGGATCATCGCGTTATAGTCTGCACCGAAACCGCTGGACTCGCGCGCACGACGGCGCTGCTCTTCCATCGCGGCTTCGAAGCCCGCTTCGTCAACTTTAATGTTACGCTCGCGGCAAACGTCCGCTGTCAGGTCAACCGGGAAGCCGTAGGTGTCGTACAGGCGGAAAGCGGTTTCGCCGTCCAGGGTGTCGCCCTTAAGCTTCGCCAGCTCTTCGTCCAGCAGCGCCAGACCGCGCTCCAGCGTGCGAGCAAACTGCTCTTCTTCGGTTTTCAGAACCTGCTCAACCTGCGCCTGCTGGCGTTTCAGCTCGTCACCCGCTGACCCCATCACGCCAATCAGTGGCCCAACGAGTTTATAGAAGAAGGTGTCCTTCGCGCCCAGCATGTTGCCGTGACGAATAGCACGACGAATGATACGACGCAGCACGTAGCCACGGTTTTCATTCGACGGGATAACGCCGTCGGCAATCAGGAACGCGCAGGAACGAATGTGGTCTGCGATAACGCGCAGCGATTTATTATTCAGGTCGGTCGCGCCGGTCACTTCCGCAACGGCTTTGATCAGGGTGCTGAACAAGTCAATCTCATAGTTGGAGTTAACGTGCTGCAGTACCGCGGCAATACGCTCCAGACCCATACCGGTATCAACGGACGGCTTCGGCAGCGGCTCCATGGTACCGTCGGCCTGACGGTTGAACTGCATGAAGACGATGTTCCAGATCTCAATGTAGCGATCGCCGTCTTCTTCCGGGCTGCCTGGAGGGCCACCCCAGATGTGGTCGCCGTGATCGTAGAAGATCTCGGTGCACGGACCGCAAGGACCGGTATCACCCATCTGCCAGAAGTTGTCAGACGCGTATGGCGCGCCTTTGTTATCACCGATGCGAATAATACGCTCGCGCGGGATACCGACCTCTTTTTCCCAGATTTCGTAGGCTTCGTCATCGGTTTCATAGACGGTAACCCACAGACGCTCTTTCGGCAGGTTGAACCAGTTTTCACCGGTCAGCAGTTCCCACGCATACTGGATGGCATCGTGTTTGAAGTAGTCGCCGAAGCTGAAGTTACCCAGCATTTCGAAGAAGGTGTGGTGACGCGCGGTGTAACCGACGTTTTCCAGGTCGTTGTGTTTACCGCCCGCACGCACGCAACGCTGTGAGGTTGTGGCGCGGGAATAATTACGCTTGTCGAGACCAAGGAACACATCCTTGAACTGGTTCATCCCGGCGTTGGTAAACAGCAGAGTCGGATCGTTGTTCGGTACCAGGGAGCTGCTGGCAACAACCTGGTGTCCCTTACTATGGAAAAAATCGAGAAACGCCTGACGGATCTCAGCGGTGCTCTTGCTCATAATTATCCTGAAATCAAGCTAACGAAATGTCATAGCCAGCCTGTATCGGTAAACCGTTGGACAGACCAGCTACTGGAAAAAGTGGGAATAAGATAAGTTTTCTTTAGTGGGAAGTAAAATCCCGCATGCGTTCAATCGGCAAAATTACGCCAGATATCCTGAATATCTTCCATCAGAAAGCCGCGGTAGAGCAAAAAGCGCTGGATTTTGACTTTTTCTGAAAATTCACGCGGCAGCGGTTCGCCGTACTTGCGAATCGCCTGCTCTTTTGCCAGTTCACACCAGTCAATCTCGCACTCGCGCATCGCTTTTTCGATGGACTCCCGGGCCACCCCTTTCTGGTTCAGCTCCTGCCGGATGCGCGCAGGGCCGTAGCCCTTGCGGCCGCGGCTGGCGAGAAAGCGGGAAGCAAAGCGATCGTCGTCCAGGTAATGATGCTCATAGCACCAGGCCACCACGCGGTCGTAGTCTTCCGCCGTGGCATCAATCTCTTCCGGCCCGTTTTTACTCATCACCGGAGCCGACAGCTTCCGCCGCAGCTCCTGCTCACTGTGGTCACGCACGGCCAGGATGCGCACCGCACGATCCAGCAAGCGCGCGTAGGCGGGTCGGCGTGATGTCGGTTCACTCATAAAAAACCTGTAGAATCAGAAATGCAAAAAGGGCCGCATCAGCAGCCCTTCATCTTTACACGAGAGACTTAAAAGTCTTCGTTGGTTTCTTCAGCATCCGCAGCATCGACTACGAAATCAGGTTTGGAGTCCTGGTTGTTTAGCAGAAGCTCGCGCACCTTCTTCTCAATCTCTTTCGCCGCAGCCGGGTTCTCTTTCAGCCAGGAGATAGCATTCGCTTTACCCTGACCAATCTTGTCACCGTTGTAGCTGTACCAGGCGCCCGCTTTTTCAATCAGCTTCTCTTTCACGCCCAGGTCAACCAGTTCACCGTAGAAGTTGATCCCTTCACCGTAGAGGATCTGGAACTCAGCCTGTTTGAACGGTGCAGCGATTTTGTTCTTCACCACCTTCACGCGGGTTTCGCTACCGACGACGTTTTCACCCTCTTTCACCGCACCGATACGGCGGATATCCAGACGGACAGACGCGTAGAATTTCAGGGCGTTACCACCGGTTGTGGTTTCCGGGTTACCGAACATCACACCAATTTTCATACGGATCTGGTTGATGAAGATCAGCAGCGTGTTGGACTGCTTCAGGTTACCGGCCAGCTTACGCATCGCCTGGCTCATCATACGTGCCGCGAGGCCCATGTGAGAGTCGCCGATTTCACCTTCGATTTCCGCTTTTGGCGTCAGTGCGGCAACGGAGTCAACAACGATAACGTCAACCGCACCGGAGCGCGCCAGCGCGTCACAAATTTCCAGCGCCTGCTCACCGGTGTCCGGCTGAGAACACAGCAGGTTGTCGATGTCCACGCCCAGCTTACGCGCATAAACAGGATCCAGCGCGTGCTCGGCATCGATGAACGCACAGGTTTTACCTTCGCGCTGTGCCGCAGCAATCACCTGCAGCGTCAGGGTAGTTTTACCGGAGGATTCTGGCCCGTAGATCTCTACGATACGGCCCATTGGCAGGCCGCCCGCGCCCAGCGCGATATCCAGAGAAAGCGAACCGGTGGAGATCGTTTCCACATCCATGGTACGGTCTTCACCCAGGCGCATGATGGAGCCTTTACCGAATTGCTTTTCGATCTGGCCCAGTGCTGCCGCCAACGCTTTCTGTTTGTTTTCGTCGATAGCCATTATTACTCCTGTCATGCCGGGAGAAGCGACTGTGCTTCACCGTGGATTTCTGTTCTGTTGGTGCAATTATACTGTATGGTCATACAGTATCAAGTGTTTTGTAGAAATTGTTGCCAGAGCGTTTTTAACGCATATTCCGTTGCCTGACGGCGCACGCTTTCGCGATCGCCGCTGAAGCACTCCCGACGGGTGATCCCTTCCCCTTTAGACGTGGCAAACCCAAACCAGACGGTGCCAACAGGCTTCACGTCGCTGCCGCCGTCCGGCCCCGCGATGCCGCTAATGGAAATCGCGTAATCTGCCCGCGCCGCCTTGAGCGCGCCAATGGCCATTTCAATGACCACCGGTTCGCTGACCGCGCCATGCTGTTCCAGCGTAGCTTCACGCACGCCAATCATTTGTGCCTTAGCTTCGTTACTGTAGGTCACAAAACCGCGTTCAAACCAGGCGGAACTGCCGGCAATATCGGTAATCACTTTCGCCACCCAGCCGCCGGTGCAGGATTCCGCGGTGGTCATTGTCGCCCCACGCTGCTTAAGCGCCAGGCCAACGATCTCGCTAAGCTGCATCAATTCATGGTCAGTCATTCTCGCTCCAGGCATCAGAAAAACGTGCTGCACAAGATAGCACTTTCTCGTCAGATGTGGGGATGCGCTTCAGGTTTTACGAGGGGGCTTCAGAAAAAAGCCGGTGCAAACGCACCGGCCGTGGAAGAGGTTATTTCATGCTGTCGGCGAGGGTATTCACATTGTGGCGGAACGCCTTGACGTAGGTGTCTGCCACGCCGCCTTTTGCTGACAAGGCCTCCGGGTAAAGTTCTCCCCCTGGCTGCGCGCCCGTCGCCGAGGCAATCTGCTTCACCAGACGCGGATCGAGCTGGTTTTCCATAAACCAGGTTTTTACGCCGTCGGCTTTGATCTGATTGATGATCTCAGCAACCTGCGCCGCGCTGGCCTCGCTCTCTGAAGAGAGTCCTTGAGGTGCCATGAAGGTTACGCCATAAGCGCGGCTGAAATAGCCGAAGGCGTCATGGCTGGTCAGCACCTTGCGCTTCGCCTGCGGGATCTGGCTAAAGCGCGTTTTGGCCCAGCTATCCAGCTGATTGAGCTGCGTGATATAGGGTTTACCGGAGGCTTCCAGCGCGGCTTTGTCCTGCGGATCGGCTTTCACCAGCCCGTTAAGAATATTTTGTGCATATAACGCCCCGTTCGCCGCGCTGTTCCACGCGTGCGGATCGGTCACGGTCTTTCCATCTTCCTCAAGCGTGTGCGTTTTCACGCCTGTTGAGGCGATGACCAGTTGCCCTTTGAACCCGGAGGCTTTCACCAGGCGGTCAAGCCAGCCCTCCAGCCCCAGACCGTTCACCACCACCACATCGGCCTTGCTCAGCGCCGCGCTGTCCTTCGGCGACGGTTCGAAGGTATGCGGATCGCCGTCCGGCCCCACCAGCGTCGTCACCTTCACATGATCGCCGCCCACCTCCTGGGTGATGTCCCCCAGTATCGAAAAGCTGGTGACCACATTCAGCGTTTTCGCCATCACGCCATGCGACATCATCCCCAGCGCGAGCGCCACTGCCACTACTAGTCCTGTACGTTTCATCGTTTCCCCTTGCGTTAAAAATACGCCCGCAGACTGCCAGCGAGCCTGCTTCGCGTACCCAATAAAATGGAAATAAAGAACAGCGCGCTGGCGGTGAGCACAATGGATGGCCCGGCCGGGAGACTCATCGCCCAGGAGAGGCTCAACCCCAGCCATGCGCAGACAATACCGCTGATGCCCGCCATCAGGAGTAACGCCGGTAGCGTGCGTACCCAGCAGCGTGCCGCCACGGCCGGCAGCATCATCAGACCGACGGCCATCAGCGTGCCGAGCACCTGAAAACCGGCCACCAGGTTAAGAACCAGCAGCGCCAGAAACAGTCCGTGCAGCAGGCCGGGCAGCCAGCGGGCGTTCACCTGTAGCCAAGCGGTGTCAAACGCTTCGGTAACCAGGCCGCGATAAAACATCGCCAGCACGATAAGAGTGAACATGCACACGCCCGTGACAAACAGCGCGGCGTCGTTGTCCACGGCGAGGATGGAGCCAAACAGTAAATGCAGCAGATCGACATTCGACCCACGAAGCGATACCAGCGTGACCCCCAGCGCCAGTGAGCCAAGATAAAACCCGGCAAAGCTGGCATCTTCCTTAAGCGGCGTGCGTCGGCTGACCAGACCGGCCAGCAGCGCCACGGTAATGCCTGCGACAAAACCGCCGATACTCATTGCCAGCAGCGACAGGCCGCTGAGCAGGTATCCCACGGCGACGCCCGGCAAAATAGCGTGAGAAAGGGCATCGCCCATCAGGCTCATCCGGCGCAGCTGGAGGAATACGCCGAGCGCGGTGGTGCTGATAGAAAGCGCCAGGCAAACCACCAGCGCGCGGCGCATAAAGCCGTACTCGATGAACGGCTGGAAGAATGTGTGCCAGATCATGCCACCCTCACCCGCTCGGTTTTCCACTGAGGCACATCAGCATCCAGCCGCAACGTCTGCGGGAAGTGGCGCGACACGCGCTCGCTGTCGTGCAGTACCGCGAGCAGCGTTTGCCCCTGCATATACATCTCCAGCATCACATCCATCAGCACGTTACAGGTGGCTTCATCGATGCCGGTAAAGGGCTCGTCCAGCATCACCAGCGGCGCCTGCTGTACCAGGACGCGGGCAAACAACATGCGCTGGAACTGGCCGCCGGAGAGCTCATCAATGGTGGATGATGCCATGGATTCCAGCCCGACCCGCTCAAGCGCGCTGGCAATACGCAACCGCGTTTCGCGACGAAACCCGGAAAGCAGCGAAATGCCCGGCCAGCAGCCCATGCTGACGACATCGCGCACGGTCAGCGGAAACTGCGCCTCCAGCGCGTGACGCTGTGCCAGCCAGCCAATCACCGGCCGCTTCCCCTGCCAGCGAAAACCGCCGCTTACGGGTGGGATAAAACCGGCGAGCGTTTTCAGCAGCGTGGATTTGCCGCAGCCGTTGGCCCCAACAATGGCGGTCATGCTGCCGCGTTCAATGACGCCCGAAAGCGCGCGCGTGACGGGCTGGTGGTCGTAACCCGCAACCAGTTCATTCATCACGATCATGGCAATGCCACCGCCCAGCGCACGGCCAGGCCGAGAAAGACGATAAGCACCAGCGCCAGCAAAAGCCGAACCGGCGCAGAAAGAGAGAAAAGGGACGTTGACATCTCGGCACCAATTTAAATGTTATAACATAACAATAATGAAAGGTGATTAGGATGTAAATGGCAGGTTTGAAAAGGGAGTGTGGAGAAATGTTTCTGCAAAACGCCCTCTCCCGTGGGAGAGGGCATCAGGCCGCACCGTGCGCGCAGCCATGCCGGGTGGCGGCGTTGCCTTACCCGGCCTACCCGTCGGGGTAACTTACTGACTAAACGGTGACGCCGCCGGCACGCGGGCCTGCGATACCGCCAGCCCCAGCTGCCACACGGCCATCGCATAGTGGGTGCTGTGGTTATAGCGGGTGATGGTGTAGAAGTTCGGCAGCCCGTACCAGTACTGATAGCCCGTTCCGACATCGAGACGCAGCAGACTCGCCTGCTGTGCATTGCCCAGCGGCTGCGTTGGCGTTAGGCCTGCCGCGGACAGCTGCGAAATGCTGTAGTTGGTTTTGAAGCCGTTTTCCAGCCCCGGCGCCTGACCGTTCGCCTGCACCGCCACCTGGCCACCCGGCACCCAGCCGTGCGCCTTGAAGTAGTTCGCCACGCTGCCGATGGCATCCACCGGATCCCACAGGTTGATATGACCATCTCCGTTAAAGTCGACGGCATACTGTTTATAGGAGGACGGCATAAACTGGCCGTAGCCCATCGCGCCGGCAAACGACCCTTTCAGATCGAGCGGATCGTCCTGTTCGTTGCGCGCCATCAGCAGGAAGGTTTCCAGCTCGGAAGAGAAATACTCCGCGCGGCGCGGGTAGTTAAAGGAGAGCGTCGCCAGAGCATCCAGAATGCGGGTTTTGCCCATCACGCGGCCCCAGCGGGTTTCCACGCCGATAATCCCGACGATAATTTCAGGCGGCACGCCGTACACCTGCCACGCGCGGTTAAGCGCATCTTCATACTGATTCCAGAACGCCACGCCGTTTTGCACGTTGTCCGGGGTAATGAACTGTTTGCGATAGCGCAGCCACGCCCCGTTTGGCCCGCTCGGCACCTGGGCCGTCGGCGCCTGTCTGTCCATCAGGCGCAGCACGTAGTCCAGACGCTTGGCCTGAGACAAAATTTCGTGCAGCTGCTGTCTGTCAAAGCCGTGCTTGCTCACCATTTTATCGATGAACTGCTCGGCCGCCGGGTTATTCGCGAAGTCGCCGCCCATCTGCATCATATTGTGCTGCGGCTCCAGCAGGAATCCTCCGGAAGGCGCGCCCGCCGTTTGCTGAACGGCTTCGGTCTTAGGTTTGCTACTACAGGCAGACAGCAGAATAAGCGCAGGCAACAGCGCTGCATAACGACGCTTGAACATGAGACATCCATTTAACGGGTTCGATAAGAACCCAGTATGGTAAAGCATCCGCAACACCTCAAGGAAGCGGTACGCACCTCCCCAACGCAAATCCGTGCTTTTTTCCCCCGAAAATCATTCACCACGTCAATTATCTTTCAAAATAATCCATTTTTCTTTCATTGTGAGATCTAACTAACACTTTAAAACCTTTCAAAGTGATTATTATTAGCCACAGATAGACAAAAACAAACGCCCTACAGGAGAGAAGAATGATAGAAACCATCACCCACGGCGCCGAGTGGTTCATCGGGCTGTTTCAGAAAGGCGGGGAAGTGTTCACCGGCATGGTGACCGGGATCCTGCCCCTGCTGATCAGCCTGCTGGTGATCATGAACGCGCTGATTAACTTTATCGGCCAGCAGCGTATTGAGCGCTTCGCCCAGCGCTGCGCCGGAAACCCGCTGTCCCGCTACCTGATACTGCCCTTTATCGGCACCTTCGTGTTCTGCAACCCGATGACCTTAAGCCTCGGTCGCTTTATGCCAGAGAAGTACAAGCCGAGCTACTACGCCGCCGCCTCCTACAGCTGCCATTCCATGAACGGCCTGTTCCCGCACATCAACCCCGGCGAGCTGTTCGTTTATCTCGGGATCGCCAGCGGCCTTACCACGCTTGGCCTGCCGCTCGGCCCGCTGGCGGTGAGCTACCTGCTGGTCGGTCTGGTGACCAACTTCTTCCGCGGCTGGGTGACCGACCTCACCACCGCTATTTTCGAGAAAAAAATGGGCATCCAGCTTGAACAGAAAGTCCATCTTTCAGGAGCAACAGCATGAACCGGATCCGCATTGAGAAAGGCACGGGCGGCTGGGGCGGCCCGCTGGAGTTCGACGCCACCGAAGGCAAAAAGATTGTGTACATCACCGCGGGCACGCGCCCGGCGATCGTCGACACGTTGCGCGATCTGACCGGCTGGGAAGCGGTCGACGGCTTCAAGGAAGGCGAACCGCCGGAAGCGGAAATTGGCGTGGCGGTGATCGACTGCGGCGGCACGCTGCGCTGCGGCATCTATCCGAAGCGCCGCATTCCGACGGTAAATATTCACTCCACCGGGAAATCCGGCCCGCTGGCGCAGTACATCCTCGAAGACATTTATGTCTCAGGCGTGAAGGAAGACAACATCACCCTGGTGAAGGGGACGTCTGCGCCGCAAAAAGCGGCCCCGCGCGAGTACGACACCAGCAAGAAAATTACCGAGCAGAGCGACGGCCTGCTGGCGAAGGTCGGGATGGGGATGGGGTCCGCCGTGGCGGTGCTGTTCCAGTCCGGGCGCGACACCATCGACACGGTGCTGAAGACCATCCTGCCGTTTATGGCTTTCGTCTCGGCGCTGATCGGCATCATCATGGCCTCAGGCCTGGGCGACTGGATTGCCCACGGCCTCGCCCCGCTCGCCAGCCACCCGCTCGGGCTGGTGACGCTGGCGCTGATCTGCTCCTTCCCGCTGCTGTCGCCGTTCCTCGGCCCGGGCGCGGTGATTGCCCAGGTCATCGGCGTGCTGATTGGCGTGCAGATTGGTCTGGGGAATATTCCTCCGCACCTCGCCCTGCCCGCCCTGTTTGCCATTAACGCCCAGGCAGCGTGCGACTTTATCCCCGTGGGGCTGTCGCTGGCGGAAGCACGCCAGGACACCGTGCGCGTGGGCGTGCCGTCCGTGCTGGTCAGCCGCTTCCTGACGGGCGCGCCGACGGTGCTGATTGCCTGGTTTGTCTCCGGCTTTATTTATCAATAAGAGGTTCCTGCCATGACCGTGATTTACCAGACCACCATTATCCGCATCGGCCAGAGCGCCACCGACGCGCTGAGCGACCAGATGCTGATCACCTTTCGCGAAGGGGCGCCTGCGGATATCGAAGAGTTTTGCTTCATCCACTGCCACGGCGAGCTGAACGGTGAGCTAAAGGCCGGGAGCCAGCTGGAGCTGGGCGAGGCGCGCTATGCCGTGACCGCCGTCGGCGACGTCGCAGAACAAAACCTGCGCGAGCTGGGCCACATCACCCTGCGTTTCGACGGCCAGCCGCAGGCGGAATATCCCGGCACGGTTCACGTAGCGGGCCCGGTTCCGCAGGCCGTTACCCCAGGCTGCACGTTAAAATTTGTTGCGTAATTAAGGAGATAGACATGAGTCAGGTTGCCGTTGTCATTGGTGGGGGACAAACCTTAGGCGAGTTCCTCTGCCGTGGGCTTGCCGCTGAGGGTTACCGCGTGGCGGTAGTGGATATTCAGAGTGAAAAGGCCGCCCGCGTGGCGGACACCATCAACACCGAGTTTGGTGAAGGAATGGCGTACGGGTTTGGCGCCGACGCCACCAGCGAGCAGAGCGTGATGGCGCTCGCCCGCGGCGTGGACGAGATTTTTGGACGCACCGACCTGCTGGTCTACAGCGCGGGGATTGCGAAAGCGGCCTTTATCAGCGACTTCGAGCTGGGGGATTTTGACCGCTCGCTGCAGGTCAATCTGGTGGGCTATTTCCTCTGCGCCCGCGAGTTTTCCCGTCTGATGATCCGCGACGGCATTCAGGGGCGCATCATTCAGATCAACTCAAAATCGGGGAAAGTGGGCAGCAAGCACAACTCCGGCTACAGCGCGGCGAAGTTTGGCGGCGTGGGGCTGACGCAGTCTCTGGCGCTGGATCTGGCCGAATACGGCATTACCGTCCACTCGCTGATGCTGGGCAATCTGCTGAAATCGCCGATGTTCCAGTCCCTGCTGCCGCAGTACGCCACCAAGCTCGGTATTAAAGCGGAAGAAGTGGAGCAGTACTACATCGATAAAGTGCCGCTCAAGCGCGGGTGCGACTATCAGGACGTGCTGAATATGCTGCTGTTTTACGCCAGCCCGAAAGCCTCATACTGCACCGGACAGTCGATTAACGTCACCGGTGGGCAGGTGATGTTCTGAGTTCATTCCCCGGTGGCGCTGCGCTTACCGGGGCTATAATCCCCGTAGGCCGGGTAAGGCGCAGCCGCCACCCGGCAATTAAAGGAGCCGATATGGTCACCGCACTCATCACCGTCGCCGCCCTCGCCTGGCTCTGCCAGATGGCGTTTGGCGGCTGGCAAATCCATCGGTTTAACCGCGCGTTTGACGCCCTGTGCCAGAAAGGCCGCGTGGGCGTCGGGCGTTCCGGTGGACGTTTCAAGCCGCGGGTCGTCGTGGCTGTTGCGCTGGATGAAAACAACAAGGTCTGCGATTCCCTCATCATGCGCGGCATGACCGTCTTTGCCCGTCCGGTGAAAATCCAGGCAATCAACGGCATTTCGCTGCAGGAATTGCAGCCCGATGTGATCTTTCCCCATGATCCACTCTGTCAGAATGCACTATCATTAGCGCTTAATCTGAAACATGGATAATTTCGTTGTGAAAGATATAGACTTGCGAAATTATCATTTCGCAACCTAAGGAACGAAGCGCCTATGAAACCTCGTCAGCGGCAGGCGGCCATTCTTGAGCATCTGCAAAAACAGGGAAAATGCTCGGTGGAGGATCTGGCCCACTACTTTGACACCACCGGCACGACGATACGCAAGGACCTCGTATTGCTCGAAAACTCTGGCGCCGTCATTCGAACCTACGGCGGCGTGGTGCTCAATAAAGACGAAGCGGACCCGCCTATCGACCACAAAACGCTGATCAATACCCACCAGAAAGCGCTGATTGCCGAAGCCGCCGTAAAATTTATCCACGATGGCGACTCGATCATTCTGGATGCAGGCAGTACCGTCCTGCAGATGATCCCCCTGCTCAGCCGCTTTAACAACATCACGGTGATGACCAACAGCCTGCACATCGTCAACGCCCTGTCGGAGTTCGACTGCGAGCAGACCATCCTGATGCCCGGCGGCACCTTCCGTAAAAAATCCGCGTCGTTCCACGGGCAGCTGGCGGAGAACGCCTTCGATCACTTCAGCTTCGATAAACTGTTTATGGGTACCGACGGCATCGACCTGAACGCGGGCGTCACGACGTTTAACGAGGTGTTCAGCGTCAGTAAAGCCATGTGCAACGCCGCGCGGGAAGTGATTCTGATGGCGGACTCGTCGAAGTTTGGCCGCAAAAGCCCCAACATTGTCTGTAGCCTTGAAAGCGTTGATAAGCTGATTACCGACGCGGGTATCGATCCGGCGTTCAAAAAAGCGCTGGAAGAGAAAGGCATCGACGTGATCGTAACCGGAGAGAGAGATGAGTGATTTTCTGTTAGAAACGGGCCGCCAGACGCTGATGCTGGAGCTGCAGGAAGCCAGCCGCCTGCCGGAACGTCTGGGCGAGGATTTTGTCCGCGCGGCCAACACCATTATCCACTGCGAAGGCAAAGTGATCGTGGCGGGCATCGGTAAATCCGGCCATATCGGCAAAAAGATTGCCGCGACGCTGGCCAGCACCGGCACCCCGGCCTTCTTCGTGCACCCTGCCGAAGCGCTGCACGGCGATCTGGGAATGATTGAGAGCCGCGACGTGATGCTGTTTATCTCCTACTCCGGTTCGGCGAAAGAGCTGGATCTCATTATTCCACGCCTGCAGGAAAAATCGGTCGCCCTGCTGGCGATGACCGGGAAATCCCGCTCGCCCCTGGCGCTGGCCGCCAAAGCGACGCTGGATATTTCCGTTGAGCGTGAAGCCTGTCCGATGCACCTCGCCCCCACCTCCAGCACCGTGAATACCCTGATGATGGGCGACGCGCTGGCGATGGCGGTGATGCAGGCGCGTGGGTTTAACGAAGAAGATTTCGCCCGCTCGCATCCGGCGGGGGCGCTCGGGGCGCGCCTGCTCAACAAGGTCCACCACCTGATGCGCACTGACGATGCGATTCCGCAGGTCAAGCTCAATACCAGCGTCATGGACGCGATGCTGGAGCTGAGCCGTACCGGTCTGGGGCTGGTAGCGGTGTGCGATGACGACGGGTACGTCAAAGGCGTGTTCACCGACGGCGACCTGCGCCGCTGGCTGGTGGGCGGCGGCAAGCTGGAAACAGACGTGTCGGACGCCATGACCCTGGGCGGGCTGACGCTGAACGCCGAGAGCCGCGCCATTGAAGCCAAAGAGGTGCTGATGAAGCGCAAAATCACCGCCGCACCGGTGGTGGATGACACCGGCAGGCTGTGCGGTGCCATCAACCTGCAGGATTTCTATCAGGCCGGGATTATCTAACCCTTCAGCCCGAGACGCTTCGCCAGCCGGTGCAGGTTGGCGACGTCCATCTCCAGCGCCCGGGCGCACGCCGCCCAGTTGCGGTTGTTCTGCTCCAGCGCGCGGGTAATCATCTGACGCTGAAACGCCTCCGTGGCGTCACGCAGATTTTCATTCGCTCTCTCTGGTACAGCCTGCGCAATAGACGCAATTTCATCATGCTGCGCAAAATGCCGGGCATGTATAACCACTTCATCACCCGAACGCGTCGCTCGCGCCAGCACCACCGCGCGGTGAATCGCGTGTTCCAGCTCGCGCACGTTGCCCGGCCAGCCGTAGCTCAGCAGATGCGCCCTCGCCCCCGGGCTTAACACCACGCGGGAAAGCCCCATCCTGAGACGGCACTGTTCGCAGAAATAGCCCGCCAGCAGCACCACGTCGTCCCCGCGCTCGCGCAGCGGCGGCACGGTAAGCGGAAACACGCTCAGGCGGTGGAACAGGTCGGCGCGGAACTGCCCGGCAAGCACCGCTTCACGCAGGTCGCGGTTCGTCGCCGCCAGCACGCGAACGTCCACTCTGTGACTGCGGTCGTCCCCCACGCGCTGGATATCGCCGTACTGCAATACGCGCAGGAGTTTGGCCTGGAGCGACAGAGAGAGCTCGCCAATTTCATCCAGAAACAGCGTGCCGTTATCGGCCATTTCGAACTTGCCGCTGCGGTTGCTGATGGCGCCGGTAAACGCCCCTTTGACGTGACCAAACAATTCGCTTTCCGCCACGCTTTCCGGCAGCGCGGCGCAGTTGAGGTACACCAGCGGACTGACCGCGCGCGGCGACGCTTCGTGAATCGACTTCGCCACCAGCTCCTTGCCGGTGCCGGTCTCCCCGAAGATCAGCACGTTCAAATCGGACGCGGCAACAATCTCAATCTCTTTTTTGAGCTGCGCCATGCCCGGCGAGAGGCCAATCATCTCCGTGTGCGTCACCTGCTCAAACGCCGCCGGGCTGCCGGGAGAAATATTCTGACTCTCCAGCTGTTCAATCAGCAGCGCATTGTTCAGCGCCCCGGCGGCCAGGGCGGCAATCAGGCGAAGCTCCTCATCGCTGAAGGTATCGAACTGGTCCGGCGACAGGCCGTCGAGGGTCAGCGCCCCAATCAGATTCTGCCCGGCAAACAGCGGCAGGCCGATACAGGCGTGCACCTTCAGGCTCTCCTGGCCTGGAATCAGCCCGTCGTACGGGTCGGGCAGATCGCTGTCCGCCGGGAAACGCACCACGTCACCCGCGCGGGCGATGGTCTCCAGACGCGGATGGCCTTCAAGGGTAAAGCGCCGCCCGAGCACGTCCTTCGCCAGGCCGTCGATGGCCAGGGGAATAAACTGCCGCCCCTCGTAGCGCAGCAGCGCCGAGGCGTCGCACGCCAGCACGTGGCGCAGCGTGGAGATCAGCCGCTGGAAGCGGTCCTGATGACCAATACCGGTTTGCAGTTCAATGGCGATTTTCGCCAGCACGTCTACGGAAAAGCTCATCTCTGCCTCACTGTCATTTTGACAATGCATGTTGTCATAGTGACACTGTTTTTAATAGTCATAATGACTACCCACTTCGGATTATCAAAGTATTAACCTATAAAAATCAATATATTAAAAGTTGGCACGCGGCTTGATATAAGCAAACCATCCTATTTGAAAAACGCGATATTACGCTGAGGTTTGCTATGTCTATTCTGGTTAAAAATAACATTCATTGGGTGGGTCAACGTGACTGGGAAGTGCGCGATTTCCACGGGACGGAATATAAAACGCTGCGCGGCAGCAGCTACAACAGCTATCTCATTCGTGAAGGTAAAAATGTGCTGATCGATACCGTCGATCACAAGTTCAGCCGCGAGTTCGTGCAGAACCTGCGCAGCGAAATCGATCTGAACGACATCGACTACATCATCATCAACCACGCGGAGGAGGATCACGCCGGGGCCCTGACCGAGCTGATGTCGTATATTCCGGACACCCCGATCTACTGCACCACCAACGCCATCGACTCGATCAACGGCCACCACCACCATCCGGAGTGGAACTTCCACACCGTGAAAACGGGCGACGCGCTGGATATCGGCAACGGCAAGCAGCTGATCTTCGTGGAAACGCCGATGCTGCACTGGCCGGACAGCATGATGACCTACATGACCGGCGACGCGGTGCTGTTCAGCAACGACGCCTTCGGCCAGCACTACTGCGACGAACGTCTGTTCAACGACGAGGTGGATCAGACCGAGCTGTTCGAACAGTGCCAGCGCTACTACGCCAATATCCTCACCCCCTTCAGCCGTCTGGTGACGCCTAAAATCACCGAGATCCTCGGCTTTAACCTGCCGGTGGAGATGATTGCCACCTCCCACGGCGTGGTGTGGCGTGAAAACCCCACCCAGATCGTGGAGCTGTACCTGAAGTGGGCGGCGGATTACCAGGAAGATCGCATCACGATCTTCTACGACACCATGTCCAACAACACCCGCATGATGGCGGACGCCATTGCCCAGGGCATCAACGAAGTGGACCCGAACGTGGCGGTGAAAATCTTCAACGTGGCGCGCAGCGATAAAAACGAGATCCTCACCAACGTCTTCCGCTCCAAGGGCGTGCTGGTGGGCACCTCCACCATGAACAACGTGATGATGCCGAAGATTGCCGGTCTGGTCGAAGAGATGACCGGCCTGCGTTTTCGCAACAAGCGCGCCAGCGCCTTTGGCTCCCACGGCTGGAGCGGCGGCGCGGTCGACCGCCTTTCCACCCGTTTACAGGATGCAGGGTTTGAGATGTCGATGAGCCTGAAAGCGAAATGGCGGCCGGATATCGACGCCCTGGAAATCTGCCGCCAGCACGGCCGCGACATTGCCCGTCAGTGGGCGCTCGCACCGCTGCCGGAAACCGCCCCCGCTGCGGCGGTTGCGCCGGAAGCCGTAGCTGAAGCCGCCGCTGCCGACCTCGGTCCTTGCATGCAGTGCAGCGTGTGCCAGTGGATTTACGACCCGGAACGGGGCGAGCCGCTGCAGGATGTCGCCCCGGGCACGCCGTGGAGCGAGGTGCCGGACAATTTCCTCTGCCCGGAATGTTCCCTCGGGAAAGACGTCTTTGATGAACTGGCAACGGAGGCAAAATGAGCCACGGTATCGTCATTATCGGCTCGGGCTTTGCCGCCCGCCAGCTGGTGAAAAATATCCGCAAGCAGGACGCTAACGTGCCGCTGACGCTGATCGCCGCCGACAGCATGGACGAGTACAACAAGCCTGATTTAAGCCACGTCATTAGCCAGAACCAGCGCGCCGACGATCTCACCCGCCAGACGGCGGGGGTGTTCGCAGAACAGTTTAACCTGCGTCTGTTTCCGTACACCTGGGTCACCGATATCGACGCCAACGCCCGTCTGGTGAAAGCGAAAGATAAAACCTGGCAGTACGACAAGCTGGTGCTGGCCACGGGTGCCTCCGCGTTTGTGCCGCCGGTTGAGGGCCGCGAGCTGATGGTCACGCTCAACAGCCAGCAGGCGTATCAGGCCAGCGAAACGGAGCTTCGCGACGCCACGCGGGTGATGATTGTCGGCGGCGGGCTGATCGGCACCGAGCTGGCGATGGACTTCTGCCGGGCGGGAAAATCCGTGACCCTGGTTGACCACGCGGCGAGCATTCTGTCGGCGCTGATGCCCGCGGAAGTGAGCAGCCGCTTACAGCATCGTCTGACCGACATGGGCGTGCATCTGCTGCTGAAATCGCAGCTGCAGAGCCTGAGCAAAACCGGCAGCGGCATACGTGCAACGCTCGACCGCAGCCGCAGCGTGGAGGTGGATGTGGTGATTGCGGCGACGGGGCTGCGCCCGGAAACGGCGCTGGCGCATCGCGCAGGGGCCGAAATCAACCGCGGCGTGAAGGTTAACAGCTTCCTGCAAACCACCCAGCCGGACATGTATGCCCTGGGCGACTGCGCGGAAATTAACGGCCAGGTGCTGCCGTTCCTGCAACCGATTCAGTTAAGCGCCATGTGCCTGGCGAAAAACCTGCTCGGCGGCAACGCCCCGGTGAAATTACCCGCCATGCTGGTCAAAGTGAAAACGCCGGAATTACCGCTGCATCTCGCAGGCGAAACGCAGCGTCAGGATCTGGACTGGCAGATTGCCCTTTCGCCGCAGGGCATGGTGGCGCGCGGCACCGATACCGACGGTCAGATGCGCGCCTTTGTCGTCAGTGAGGACAGAATGAAGGAGGCCTTCGCCCTGCTGAAATCGCTCCCTGCTTAACCCTCGTATTGCCGGGTGGCGCTCCGCTTACCCGGCCTACATGCAGACCCGTAAAAGCGTAGCGCCACCGGACTGGGTCGTTCAGGAACGTACCACCAGCGCGTCGTAGCCGCGCCAGCGGTAATTCGCCATGGAGATCAGCCAGCAGGCGACAAACAGACCCACGACGACAAACCCGGCGTTGCCCAGATTGTCGTTTACCGCGCCAATCCGATCCCAGAGGCCGCCGCTGAGGGCAAATTTATCCATCAGCAGACCCAGCGCTTCCAGCCCGCCGATAAACAGCGCCACCACCACGGAGGTGCCGGTGATGGTCATGTTGTAGTAAAGCTTGCGCTGCGGTTTGTTAAACGCCCAGCCGTAGGCACCCACCATCAGCAGGTTGTCGAGGGTATCCACCAGCGCCATGCCGCTGGCGAAGAGTGCCGGGAAGATCATGATTGACCACACCGACATTCCGCTGGACGCGCTGGCGGCAGAGATCCCCAGCACGCCGATCTCGGTGGCCGTATCAAAGCCGAGACCGAACAGGAAACCGACCAGGTACATCTGCCAGCTTTTATTGACGAGGCGGAAGGTCTTGCCAAACAGCCAGTTCATCACCCCGCCCTGAGTCGGTAGCGTGATGTCGTCCTGCACCGGCCTGCCGCGTTTTAGCGCCTGAAAACTGCGCCAGACGCCGCGCAGGATCACCATATTCACCAGCGCCATCGCCAGCAGGAAGGTCGCGGAAACGGCGGTGCCAATCAGGCTGCCGGTTTCGTGGAACCACGCCATGTTCTTCTGAAACGCCGTGGCGGTAGCGGCGATGGCAATGGAGGCCAGCACCACGATGGTGGAGTGGCCCAGCGAGAACCACGCCCCCACGCCGGACGGGCGTTTGCCCTGCTGCATCATCTTACGCGTCACGGTATCAATGGCGGCAATGTGGTCAGCGTCCACCGCATGACGCAGTCCGTAGCACCACGCCAGCAGGCTTGCCGCCATCAGCGCCGTGCTGCCGCTAAAGGTGTGCCATGCCCATCCCCAGGCCAGCAGGTTTGCCATTACCAGAGCCAGCAGCAGAAGCGCGGCGCGAGGTTCATTGCGTAACAGTCGTAACATTTTAAGTCCTTTGTAAACATGACCGGGCTGCGGCGACCACCGCCTGCCCGAAGGAGATCGCTCCGTCACCTGCGGGCAGGCGCGAAGGAAAAAGAAGCGTAAAATCAGAAAGATAATGACGCAGACGCGCGCGCAGCAGACGGTTGTGCAATACCCCGCCACTGAGGCAGATTGTCGACAGCGACAGGCGCCGGGCGTGAAACGCGGCGAGCTGCGCCAGCCCTTTTGCCAGCGCGTCGTGAAACGCCCAGGCGCGCGCGCAGGGCTCCGCCTGCCAGCTCAGCCACTGCTGCCAGAAAAGCGCGAGGTTATCCACTATCAGCGTCACCGGATGGTCGACACCCGCGCACTGCGATGCCAGGGCTTCCAGCCGGCAGGCGGCCTCACCTTCCCAGGATTGGGTTTCGATACCCAGCGCGCAGGCGACTGCATCAAACAGGCGACCGCAGGACGAGGCCCGCGGCGCGTTGAGGCCACGCTGGATCGCCGTCGCCAGCAGCGGCCAGTTCTGGCGCTGTACCGCGTGGGTTTCCGGGTACTGCTGCCAGTCAGGCACAAACGCCAGGCAGTGGGCGAGCAGATTGCGCCACGGCTGCCGCGCCGCCAGATCGCCGCCCGGCAGCGCAACGGCAGGCAGGCCACCCAGATGCGCGTATTCGAGATAGCTGACCCGCAGGCACTCTCCGCCCCACAGCGCGCCGTTTTCCCCCATGCCGATCCCGTCCAGCGTCAGGGCGATAACGTCTCCGCCCTCGCGCGGCCAGCCGTTTTCGGCCAGGCACGCCGCCGCGTGAGCGTGATGGTGGTGTACCTCTTCAAGGGGCAACGCCTGCGCCTGCGCCCACTGGCGAGCGCGATACCCCGGATGGGCATCGCACACCACGCGTGTCGGCTGAAAGGCGTAAATGTCCTGCATCACCGACAGCGCGGAACGCCACTGCGCTTCCACACCCTCGTCACCGAGATCGCCAAAATGCTGGCTCAGCACCGCCTGGTTCCCACGCACCAGGCAGAAGGTGTTTTTCATCTCCGCCCCGGTGCACAGCATGGCGGGGATATTGTCGAACCCGGCAGGCAGCGTGATGGCATCCGGCACAAAACCGCGCGCGCGGCGCAGCATCGCACCGTCCCGATCCATCACCGAATCGTCCATCCGCTGCAGGATATTGCGGTTATGCAGCAGGAAACCGTCCGCGATGCCGCTGAGCTCATCCAGTGCCTGGCGGTTGGTGACGGCAGGCGGTCTGCCGCTGAGGTTGCCGGAGGTCATCACCAGCGGGCGCTGACAGTCCATCATCAGAAGATGCTGCAGCGGGTTCGCAGGAAGCATGATGCCCACGGTATCCAGACCGGGTGCGATACCTTCCGGGAGCGCGGGCAGCCAGGCTTTTGGCGTGAGCACAATGGGTGCGGCGGGTGAGCGTAGCAGCGCCTGAACCGTCTCCGGCAGGTCATCCGCATGCGGGATCATTACCGCCAGCGGCTTCGACGGGCGCTGCTTGCGTGACCGAAGCGTCGCGACCGCCTGCGGGTTACGCGCATCGCAGACAAGGTGAAAGCCGCCCAGCCCTTTAACCGCGACAATACCACCGCTTTTCAGCATCGCCACCGCGGCGCGCAGCGCAGCCTCACTGTCAGCGGTCATGTCGCCCGCACGCCACGCCAGCGCGGGTCCGCAGTCCGGGCAGGCGACCGGCTGGGCGTGAAAACAGCGGTCGGCAGGATTACGGTACTCTGCTTCACACGGCACACAGAGCGGGAACGGCGCCATTGCCGTGGCCGGGCGGTCGTAGGGCATGGCGCGGATAATGGTAAACCGCGGCCCGCAGTGGGTGCAGTTGATAAACGGATAGCGATAGCGGCGTTCGCGTGGGTCGCCCATCTCAGCCAGACACGCCGGGCAGGTCGCGGCATCGGGGACAATCTGGGTGTCCATCGTCCCGCCTGCGCTGTGGCGGATGGTAAAGTCCTCCGGCACGTGCGCCCAGGTAAACGGCTGCGTTTCCACGCGATCAATGCGTGCCAGCGGCGGGCAGTCCTGATGCAGCCTCGCGGTAAAGGCCCCCCCATTACCCGCGAGGCGCACCAGCACGCCCTCTCCGTCATTGCAGACGTCACCGGTCAGCTGAAGCGCCTGCGCCAGCTGCCAGACGAAGGGACGAAACCCCACGCCCTGCACCTTGCCGCGCACCCGCAGCTGAACGCCGTTGCTGCTCATACGGTTCAGAACAGCAGTGATGACGAGGTGTCGAACGCCGCGCGACGGCGCTTTTCGGCGCTCATCTGCTCAAGCTTGTCGCGATCCACGCAGACCAGCGCGTGCGTCGGGCAGGCTTCCATACAGGCCGGGCCGGCCTCACGGTGGTAACACAGGTCGCACTTGTTGGCTTCGGCTTTCTCCGCCCGCACGCTCAGCCCCATGCCGCTGTTGCGCACCACCGGACGGACCACCACCTCCATCGCGCCATACGGGCAGGCAACCACGCAGGTTTTGCAGCCAATGCAGCGCTCCTGCATCACGTGCACAAAGCCTTTCTCGCGTTTAATCGCCCCGTTCGGGCAGACGTTCGCGCACGGTGCGTCTTCGCACTGGCGACAGATGGCGGCGGTAGAAATATTCACGCCTTTGATGACGTGGATGCGCGGCAGGAAGGTGTCAGGGGTGAGCGACGCGCAGTCCTGCTCCGCCTGATGGGAAACCACGCACGCCACTTCACAGGTACGGCAACCAATACACTTACTGGCATCGGCCATAATAAAACGGTTCATCTGCTTCTCCAGCATTACAGTTATGCGCGGAGATATTCATAAACCGTGCCAATAATTAACACATTGATTTTATGGGACTTTTAAAATCACAGCGGCGCTGTCATCGTCACTTATGACGATGACAGCTGTCGACATCAGCGGTGTGGGCCGTCAATAACCGAGTCGCGCAGGACAAGCTCGCCGGAGAAGGTTTGCTGATATTTAAACTCGCCGCCGTCGAGCATGAAGATCAGGCGGCTGATGGTCTCCTGAATCATCTCCGTTACCGGAATGCGTACGCTGGAGAGCGACGGCACGATGTAGGGCGCGATGGCCACATCGTCGAAACCGATCACCGACACCGCGTCCGGCGTGGCCACGCCGCTGTCGTGCAGCTGCTTCAGGGCACCGATGGCCATATCGTCATTGCTCGCCACCAGCGCCGTAAAGCGCTCACCGCGCGCAAGCAGGTCGGACACCGCCGCCGCGCCGCTGGCGGGGTTCCACTTCCCCTGCGCGATCAGCCCCTCGCGCAGCGGAATACCGTACTGCGCCAGCGCATCCTTGTAGCCGGAGAGACGCTCGACCCCGGTGGGAGAATCCATCGAGCCGGTGATAAAGGCGATCTCCCGATGCCCTTTCGCAATCAGCTGTGACACCGCGTCCTGGCTGGAGGCTTTATGATCGGACCAGACGCTGTGGCTGCTGTTTTTCCGCAGGCGGCGGTTGAGCACCATAATGGGCTGCTCGCACTTCTCGACGATCGCATCCATCTCATCCACGCTCAGAAAACGCGGATAGATGATCACCGCGTCGCAGCGCATATCCAGCAGATACTGGATCGCCTCGCGCTCCTCATCGGCGCTGTGCTTGCCGTCCGCGAGGATCAGCTGTCGCCCTTTCTCTTCGGTCATGCGCGCGGCGTGAAACAGCAGTTTGCTAAAGTAGACGCCGTGATAAAGGGTGTTCGTCACCACCAGGCCCAGCGTCTGGGTGCGTTTGGTCGCCAGGTTGCGCGCCAGCAAATTTGGGCGATAGCCGCTCTCTTCAATGGCCTGAAACACCCGGTCTTTGGTCTCCTGGCTGACGTAGCCATTACCCGACAGCACCCGGGACACCGTCGCTTTCGAAACGCCTGCCCGCTTCGCCACTTCCAGCATCGTGGTCATGTTTTTTTTCCATCCGAAACTCATGCGGGCAGTGTACTGCACTGCAGAAAAATTGTCGCAGCGGCGACATCACGCTTTCGGCACCTCATTGCGACATTCATCACGAAACGAAAAAATGGTCAAAAAGCGATCTTGTTTCATTCATAAAAACTCATGATGATTATGTGGAACCGGTTTCCTACATTTCACACAACGATAACAGGATCACATCCGATGGCCAAAAATTACGCTGCGCTGGCGAACGACGTTATCAGCGCGCTGGGCGGCAAAGAGAACATCGTCGCCGTCACCCACTGCATGACGCGACTGCGTTTCGTTCTGAAAGACGAAACCCTCACCGACGCCGCGCGCCTGAAAAGCATCAGCGGCGTGCTCGGCGTGGTGCGTAACGACAACCAGTGCCAGGTGATTATTGGCAATACCGTCTCTCAGGCGTACCGCGAGGTGGTAAGCCTGCTGCCCGCTGACCTGCAGCCCGCGGTGCCGGAAGGCCCGCAAAAGCTGACGTTACGCCGCATTGGCGCCGGGATCCTCGACGCGCTGATCGGCACCATGTCCCCGCTGATCCCGGCGATCATCGGCGGCTCGATGGTCAAGCTGCTGGCGATGATCCTCGAGATGACCGGCGTGCTGCCCAAAGGCGCACCGACGCTCACCATTTTGACCGTCATCGGCGACGGCGCGTTCTTCTTCCTGCCGCTGATGGTGGCGGCCTCGGCGGCGGTGAAATTCAAAACCAACATGTCGCTGGCGATAGCCATTGCGGGCGTGCTGGTGCACCCGAGCTTTATCGAGCTGATGGCGAAAGCCGCGCAGGGCGAGCACGTTGAGTTCGCCTTTATCCCGGTGACGGCGGTGAAATACACCTACACCGTCATCCCCGCGCTGGTGATGACCTGGTGCCTGTCGTACATCGAACGCTGGGTGGATCGCATCACCCCGGCGGTGACGAAAAACTTCCTCAAGCCGATGCTGATCGTGCTGATTGCCGCCCCGCTCGCCATCGTGCTGATTGGCCCGCTGGGGATCTGGATCGGTAGCGCCATCTCCGCGCTGGTCTACACCATTCACGGCTACCTGGGCTGGCTCTCCGTGGCGATCATGGGGGCATTGTGGCCGCTGCTGGTGATGACCGGGATGCACCGCGTCTTTACGCCGACCATCATTCAGACCATTGCCGAAACGGGCAAGGAAGGGATGGTGATGCCGTCGGAAATTGGCGCCAACCTGTCGCTCGGCGGTTCGTCGCTGGCGGTGGCGTGGAAAACGAAAAACCCGGAGCTGCGCCAGACGGCGCTGGCGGCGGCGGCCTCCGCCATCATGGCGGGGATCTCTGAACCGGCCCTGTACGGCGTCGCGATCCGTCTGAAACGCCCGCTGATTGCCAGCCTGATCAGCGGCTTTATCTGCGGCGCGGTGGCGGGCATAGCCGGTCTTGCCAGCCATTCGATGGCGGCACCGGGGCTGTTCACCAGCGTGCAGTTCTTCGACCCGGCCAACCCGATGACCATCGTCTGGGTGTTTGGCGTGATGGGTCTGGCAGTGGTGCTGTCGTTTATTCTGACCCTGATACTGGGCTTTGAGGATATTCCGGTCGAAGACGAGGCTGAAAAAGCGCGCGCCCTGCAGACCGCACCGGTACAGAACAACGCAGCAAAAGCATAAATTGAAAGCGAGGTAAGAATGTCTGTTTTTCCACAAGGATTTTTATGGGGCGGCGCGCTTGCCGCCAACCAGAGCGAAGGGGCTTACCGTGAAGGCGGCAAAGGGCTGACGACGGTCGATATGATCCCCCACGGCGCGAATCGCCTGGCGGTGAAGCTCGGTAAGGAAAAGCGTTTCTCGCTGCGTGACGACGAGTTCTACCCGAGCCACGAGGCGATTGATTTTTACCATCGCTATAAAGAGGACATCGCCCTGATGGCGGAGATGGGCTTTACGGTGTTCCGCACCTCGATCGCCTGGAGCCGCCTCTATCCGAACGGCGACGAGCCGCTGCCGAACAAAGAAGGCATTGCCTTTTACCGCGCGGTGTTCGAGGAGTGCAAAAAGTACAACATCGAGCCGCTGGTGACCCTCTGCCACTTTGACGTGCCGATGCACCTGGTGACGGAGTACGGCTCCTGGCGCAACCGCAAGATGGTCGATTTCTTCGCCCGCTACGCCCGCACCTGCTTCGAAGAATTTAACGGGTTGGTGAAATACTGGCTGACCTTCAACGAAATCAACATTATGCTGCACAGCCCGTTCTCCGGGGCGGGACTGGTGTTTGAGGAAGGCGAAAACGAAGACCAGGTGAAATACCAGGCCGCGCACCACGAGCTGGTGGCGAGCGCGCTGGCGACCAGAATTGCCCACGAGGTAAACCCGGAAAACCAGGTGGGCTGCATGCTGGCGGGCGGTAACTTCTACCCCTACTCCTGCAAGCCGGAAGACGTGTGGATGGCGCTGGAGAAAGACCGCGAGAACCTGTTCTTTATCGACGTGCAGGCGCGCGGAAGCTACCCGGCCTACTCTGCCCGCGTGTTCCGCGAGAAAGGCGTGGTGATTGTTAAAGATCCGGGCGATGACGAACTGCTGAAAAATACCGTCGACTTTGTGTCGTTTAGCTACTACGCCTCGCGCTGCGCCTCGGCGGACATGAACGCGGGCAACACCAGCGCGGCGAACATCGTGAAGTCCCTGCGCAACCCGCACATCCAGGTAAGCGAATGGGGCTGGGGCATCGACCCGCTCGGGCTGCGCATCACCATGAACATGATGTACGACCGCTACCAGAAGCCGCTGTTCCTGGTGGAAAACGGCCTCGGCGCGAAGGACGTCATCGATGAAAATGGCGAGATCAACGACGACTACCGCATCAGCTACCTGCGCGAGCATATCCGCGCGATGGGCGACGCGATTGAGGACGGCGTACCGCTGATGGGCTACACCACCTGGGGCTGCATTGACCTTGTCTCGGCCTCGACGGGGGAGATGAGCAAGCGTTACGGGTTTGTGTACGTCGACCGCGACGACGCCGGGAACGGCACGCTGGAGCGCAAACGCAAGAAATCGTTCGGATGGTATAAGAAGGTGATTGCGAGTAACGGGGCGGATCTGGCGTAGCCTGTTTTGCCGGGTGGCGGCTTCGCCTTACCCGGCCTACAAAACCGTAGGCCCGGTAAGCGTAGCGCCACCGGGCGCTGCTCAGAGCTGAGAAAAACCTCCATCCCCAACCCACCCGGCAAGCCGTGAATACACCACGTCCACCGCCTCTTTCACCGGCGGCGTCATCGGGTAATAAAACCCGACAATGTCCGGCTGAATGCCCAAAAACAGCATCTCGCCCACGTCACCTTTGATCTGATCCACGAGGTAGTTCAGCGGCATATTGTGGGTGGTCATCATAAACATCTCGGCGATATCGTCCGGGTCAATCAGGCGGATCTCGCCGGGGTTGAGCCCCATATCGGTGGCATCGACGATTAACAGCCTGTCCGGGCGCAGCTCGCGGATGGCCACCACGTCGTTTTCCGGCGCGCTGCCGCCGTCAATCACCACCCAGTCGCCCTGCGGGTTGGCGGCACACATCTCTGCGAGCAGCGGACCCGCGCCGTCATCGCCCATCATGCTGTTGCCGACACACAGTAAAACGTCAGTCACGTAATCTCCTCACCATCAGGTAGATGGCGCTCTCCTGATGAATATCATGCAGCATGCCGAGCAGCGTTTTGCTCCACGCCTGCTGCTCCGGGGTTTGTCTGCCCAGCGCCGCGTCAAAGGCGTTTGCGAGCATGGCAATGTGGTTCGCATCGATCACGATCTCGCCGTACTTCGGCACGCCTTCCATTTTGCGCCGCGCCGTACTGCCCTCCTCCAGCGTGGCAATCCACGCCAGGTATTCCGGCCACGGACAGCTCAGCGCGGCCTCCAGGCAATCAATCACCCCGAGGTGATGCCCAATCGCCAGGCTGTAATAGACCACCTGCTGCGCCGCATCCGGCGTGGCATCGTTCTCATCAATAAACTTACGGCTCAGCTGGCTGAACACCACCGTTTCACTCATCGGATACGCGCCTCGTCGACGATGCTGTTCAGGTTCGCCACAATCTCATTGAGGCGCGGATCGTTTTCCGCCTCCAGCCAGCGTGCGACCTGGTGGTCACCCTGGCTCAGCAGGCGCAGATAGTCGTCGGCAATCTGGCGCCCGTAGCGGTACCCCGCCAGCCTGCGCGCCGTGCGGTCAACCTTCACCCGCAGCGGCTGCACCATGTCCGGGTGCAGAATGGCCGCCGGCTGGTTGTCGAGTTCGCCCGGCTCCCGAGCGTGGATTTTCTGCTCCAGCAGGCCGAGCGCCATCGCAAAGCCGTACAGCGTGGCGGCAGGAGTCGGCGGGCAGCCCGGGATGTAGACGTCCACCGGCACGATTTTGTCGGTGCCGCCCCAGACGCAGTAGAGGTCATGGAAGATGCCGCCGCTGTTGCCGCAGGCGCCGTACGAGATGCAGATTTTCGGATCGGGCGCGGACTGCCAGGCGCGCAGCGCGGGCGAGCGCATGGCGCGGGTGACGGCCCCGGTGAACAGCAGGATGTCCGCATGACGCGGGGACGGCACCACCTTGATGCCGAAGCGCTCGGCGTCAAACAGCGGCGACAGCGTAGCGAAAATCTCAATCTCGCAGCCGTTGCAGCCGCCGCAGTCCACGCGGTAGACGTAGGCCGAGCGTTTGATTTTTTTCAGCAGCGACGCCTTCATGCTGGCGATGGATTCGTCCACCGTCATCGGCACCGGAATGCCGTTCGCGTCGCGCGGGCCCAGTAGGTTTTCCATCAGATGGCCTCTCTCATGTGGCGGGTGATATCAATGCGGTCGGACGGCAGCAGGCATTTCTGACGCTTGCACGCCGGGCAGGTTTCGAAGCTTTCGCGGTGGTGTTCCGCGCGCGCGTCGCCGTTGTGCTGCAGCAGCGCGATGGCGTAGTCGATCTCTTTTTGCACGGCGAACGGGCGCTGGCAGACGCGGCAGTGGCACAGGTCAAAACGCGACTGCTGCAGGAAATCCTCTTTCTTCCATACCGCCAGTTCGTACTCCTGCGACAGGCGAATGGCGACCGTCGGGCAGACCTCCTCACAGCGGCCGCAGAAGATGCAGCGTCCAAGGTTAAACTGCCAGGCCAGCTCGCCGGTTTTGAGATCCGTTTCCACCGTCAGGGCGTTCGACGGACAGGCGTTAACGCAGGCCGCGCAGCCAATGCACTGCTGCGGGTTGTGCTCCGGCTTGCCGCGAAAGTTTTTGTCGACCGGCATCGGCTCCAGCGGATAGCGGCTGGTCTGCGTGCCGGTTTTGATCACTTTTTTGATAAAGGTAAACATGACGAGTCCTTATTTCAGCGGCGAGTTCTTACGCTCGATGCTGTAGCGCTCAAGCTCTTTGTACGGCACCACCTGGCTTTTCTTCTTGCGCACGTCCACAACGGTCATGCGGTCGGTGCAGGAGTAGCACGGGTCGAGGCTGCCGATGATCAGCGGCGCGTCGGAGACCGTGTTGCCACGCAGCATATAGCGCAGGGTTGGCCAGTTGGCGTAGGTCGCCGCACGGCAGCGCCAGCGGTAGAGCTTCTGGTTGTCGCCGGTCATGCTCCAGTGGATGTCGTCCCCGCGCGGCGCTTCGGCAAAGCCGAGGGCAAAGCGGTTTGGAATGTAGGTGAAGCCCTCCACCATCAGCGGGCCGCCCGGCAGGTTGTCCAGACCAAAGTCGATCATGTTCAGCGCGGTGAACACCTCGTTGATGCGCACCTTCAGGCGGGAAATGACGTCGCAGCCCTGCTCGCTGTGCACGGTCATCGGCAGCAGGCCGTAGCCGACGAACGGGTGATCGGCGCGGGTGTCGCGGGCGTGGCCGCTGGCGCGCACCATCGGGCCGACGTTGCTGAAGTCGCGGGCGATTTCCGGGTCAAGACGGCCGATGCCCACGGTGCGCTGCTCGATGTTGGGCGTGCTGAGCAGCATATCCACCAGCTCCTGCACGTCGCGGCGCATCTGCTGCGCCAGCTGGCGGGTCTGGATCATGTCGTTTTTCAGCAGGTCGCGGCGGATCCCGCCGATCAGGTTCAGGCCGTAGGTTTTGCGCGCCCCGGTGAGGATCTCCGCCATCTTCATCGACGCTTCGCGCACGCGGAAGAACTGCATAAACCCGGAGTCAAAGCCGACGAAGTGGCAGGCCAGGCCGAGGTTCAGCAGGTGCGAGTGCAGGCGCTCCACCTCCAGCAGGATGGCGCGGATCATCTGCGCGCGTTCCGGCACCACGATCCCCATGCCGTTCTCTACCGAGGTGGTGTAGGCGGTGCTGTGGGCGAAGCCGCAGATGCCGCACACGCGGTCAGAAAGAAACGTCACTTCGTTGTAGCCCATGCGGGTCTCCGCCAGCTTCTCCATGCCGCGGTGGACGTAGAACAGGCGGTAGTCGGCGTCGATAATGTTTTCGCCGTCAACGAACAGGCGGAAGTGGCCCGGTTCGTCAGAGGTGACGTGCAGCGGGCCGATCGGCACCACGTTATTCTTCTTGCTGCCCAGCTCGTTGATGAACTCGTAGGTTTCGCTGTCGGTAGTCGGCGCCGGACGCTGGCGGTAGTCCATGCTGTCTTTGCGCAGCGGATAGAGTTCGTCCGGCCAGTCGTCCGGCAGCACCAGACGGCGCTCGTCCGGCAGGCCAACCGGCACCAGGCCATACATGTCGCGCACTTCGCGCTCGCCCCAGACGGCGGCGGGCACGCGCGGCGTGACGGACGGGTATTCCGGTTTATTCGGGTCGACCTCGACGCGCACGGTGATCCAGCACTTCTCGCCCTGCTCCATCGACATCACGTAGTACACCGCGTAACTGCCGCACAGCTGGCGCTCGTCGTTACCGAACAGCACCGACAGCCAGCCGCCCTGCCGGTAGTAGAGAAACTCCACCACTTCCGGCAGATAGTTCACCTTAATGGTGACGGTGATCTGGTCTTTGGTTTGCCAGGACTCCTCCAGCACCACGCCCGGGAAAGCCTGATGCAACGCGGCGAGATACTGCTGACCTTTCTTTTCTTCAGACATAAATACTCTCTTTAATCACGCCACCAGCAAGGAGACGAACGCTAAAAATGCAAAACCAAAACCGGCCCAGGTGATGCGGGACGTTTCCACAAAACGCAGGCGCGCCATGCTGTTTTCGAACAGGGCAATGACCAGCACGCCGACCAGCAGCTTGAGGGCGGCAACCACGACGGCCAGCAGCAGACCGCCCGCGGAGAAGTGCGTCATCTGCCCCCACGGGAAGAAGACGCCGACAAACATCTGCAGCACCACCAGCTGTTTGAGGCTGATGCCCCACTTCAGCACCGCAAAGCCGTAGCCGCTGTATTCGGTGAGCGGCCCTTCCTGCAGCTCCTGCTCGGCTTCGGCCAGATCGAACGGCAGCTTGCCCATCTCGATAAACGTGGCGAACGCGCAGGCGCACAGCGCCAGCACCAGCGGAAGGGAGCGGGCAACTGGCCAGTGGTAAACGGTGTCGGTGATAAAGCTGATGTGCGTGGAACCCGCAACCTGCGCGGCGACCCACAGCCCCAGCAGCAGGATCGGCTCAACCAGCACGCCAAGCATTGCCTCGCGGCTGGCACCGATGCCGGTAAACGGGCTACCGGTGTCCAGGCCCGCAATCGCAAAGAAGAAGCGGGCGATGGCGAAGAGGTAGATAAGGGTAATCAGATCGCCAAGCACGGGCAGGGGCGAAGCCACCGTCACCACCGGCAGCGCGGTGGCGACGGTGAGCATCACGCCCACCATCACAAACGGCGTCAGGCGGAAGACCCAGCCTGCGGCATCCGGGGCCACGCTCTGGCGAGAAAGCAGCTTGAAGAGATCGCGGTACTCCTGCAGTACGCCAGGCCCACGACGGTTGTGCATCCGGGCGCGCGCCACGCGCGTGATGCCCGACAGCAGCGGCGCGGCGGCGAACAGCACCAGCGCCTGAAGAATTGCCAGTAACAGACTCATGTCAGGCTCCTCGTGAAATCACAATCACTACCAGTACCGCCAGCTCGATCAGCGCCAGACGGCGGAACAGCGCGGGCGCGGCAGCGTTCTGCCAGCCGGGTACCCAGCCCACCGGGTTCAGCCAGTGGCGCAGCTTCAGCACGGCGGCGAAGTTCTCTTTCACCGGCATAGCAAAACCGTGGGCGGTGATGACCATCGACTGTTCGTGTTCATAACCGCAGGCCCACGCGGCACCGCGCGAGCGGGAGGTGAGCCGGTCGCGTTTGAAGAACAGCATCAGCACGAACGGCAGCAGCGGCGCGGCAATCAGCAGCAGTGCAATCATCGGCTGGGAAACGACGGTGTGCGCCGTCTCAAGCGGCAGAGGAATGGCGTGGCCCAGCAGCGGCAGCAGCCACGGCGCGGCAACCCCGCCCGCGATGCAGCACAGCGCCAGCGCGACCACGCTTACGCCCATCAGTACCGGTGCGCAGCAGGCGTTCTCAGCCTCACGCGTACGCGGCGCACCAAGGAAGGTCACGCCGTAGACTTTCGCCATGCACATCACGGCCAGCGCCCCGGTAATCGCCAGCCCGACCGCCAGCAGCGGCCCCAGCAGGCGGGCGATAAACGCCTCGCTCTGACCGAGGGCGAAGAAGGACTGATAGATCACCCACTCCCCGGCAAAGCCGTTCAGCGGCGGCAGCGCGGCCATCGCCATCAGCCCGACCAGCATCGCCAGCGAAATCACCGGCATTTTTTTGCCAATCCCACCGAGCTTTTCGATATCCCGATGGCCAGTGCGGAACCAGACGCTGCCCGCCCCGAGGAACAGGGTGCTTTTAAACAGGCTGTGGTTGATCAGGTGATACAGACCGCCGATAAAGCCGGCGGCAATCAGCGCCGGTTGATTCAGCGCCAGCCCGGTCACGCCCGCGCCCATGCCGAGCAGGATGATGCCGATATTCTCCAGCGTGTGGTACGCCAGAAGACGCTGGATATTGTGCTCCATCAGCGCGTAGAGGCCGCCGACGAAGGCGGTGATCATGCCCGCAATCAGCAGCACCACGCCCCACCACAGCGGCGGCTGGCCGCCGGTCAGCGTAATCGCCAGAATCCCGAACAGACCGACCTTCATCACCACCACAGAAAACAGCGCGGCAGCGGGCGCGGAGGCATTCGCATGCGCCTGCGGCACCCAGCCGTGCAGCGGGATAATCCCGGCCAGCAGGCCAAAGCCGATCACGCCCAGCAGCCAGACGTCATTGCCCAGCGGATGCCCGTTAAGCGCAGCGAACTCCAGCGTGCCGAAACGCTGCCACACCCGCCAGCAGGCCAGCGCCAGCAGCAGCGTCCCGAGGCGTCCCAGCGCAAACCACACTTTCCCGGAGGCGCTGCAGCCGGTCAGGAACACGCCGCACAGCGCCATAATCTCCGCCATCACCACCAGCGCGCCGAGGTTGCTGGCGATCACGGTGCAGACCGCCGTCGCCATCAGCAGGTTCACCAGCAGGCCGTTGGCTTTGGCGTGCGGATGGCGGTGCCAGTCGATATTGAACAGGCTGATAAACAGCCCGCACAGGCCAAAGGTCACCAGCCAGATGGCGTTCAGCGGCGTAATCGCAACGGTGTGGCGAATCAGCGGCATCACGGCCTCTGCGGACTGCCCGCCGAGCAGGACAACCCCACCCGCCGCCAGCGTCATCAGGCTGCCGACCGCCCCGCCGATCCCGCCGATCCAGCCGCTCAGGGTTTTATGGAATGACAGAAGCCACGCCAGCACGGCGGCGGCGGCAAAGTACGCCACGGCGCTGGTAATCATCGTAATCGCGTTCATTTCACCCCCTCGTTGAGCGCCTGCAGAAGCGAAAGATCGCCGACGTCGGTATTAATGGTCAGTTCGCGCTTGCGCTTGCTGGTGCGGGCGATGTCGCGAATGTTCACCAGAATCAGCGCTTTGGTTGGACAGGTGCGCACGCAGGCCGGGCCCTGTTCATCGAAGCTGCACAGGTCGCACTTCACCGCCACGGCACGGATGCCGGGCACCCAGTCCAGCAGCGTGCTGACGCGTGCAGGCGCCGGAGGTGCGGGCGGGGCTTTAGGCGAGTTGGCATTGGCCGGAATATGCAGCGGGCGGCTGCCGGAGAATTCAATCGCGCCGAACGGGCAGGCAATGCCGCACAGCTTGCAGCTTACGCACAGGCTTTCGTTCAGCTGGACTGCGCCATCCACGCGGGTGATGGCGTTCACAGGACAGACACCCGCGCAGGGGGCATCTTCACAGTGATGGCAGAGCTGCGGGGCAGACTCTTTTTCATTACGCATGACATGCAGGCGCGGCATGGACTGTAGCCCATGCAGGCGATGCGTTTCCGAACACGCCGCCTCACAGGTTCGACAGCCAATACAGACCGTCGAGTCAGCAATTACAAAACGGTTCACCGGGTTATCCTCTGGTGATAGTCATTTTTGACGAAAAACTGTCTTGTCGACACTTCTCGACACACGGGGGGTCAGGCCACGTTCGCTGAGGTATTTCCGTCCATCAGCTGCTTCAGGTTGACCGGGAGATCGTGTTCAACGGCGGTGTACAGGCCGTTATAAACCGGGGCGATTTTTTCCAGATAGTGCTCCAGTACCTGCTGGCGATCGCGGTTGCTGACGTGGCCGTCCACCATGCCGTCAGCCATCAGCTGCGCCTTTGCAATACACTGTTTTTCACCGTCTTTTGTCTCGAGGTGGTACTCGATGGTGTGGCTATTGAAGTTATCCGCCAGGGTGACGTTGATGATGAAATGGCCGAAGAGGACAAAGCGCATATCGCCCTGCGCCGCACAGCTCATCGCGTGGTGAAGACGCGCTTTCGACAAGGTAATGCCCTGAACCAGAGAGTTGCAGTAAAGGTGCCACTGGTCCTGTAACTGCTGATGACGCTGCGCGATGTATTCCGCTTTTTCGCTGATTTCCCAAATAGTCATAAAAGGTATCCGTTTAATGGAGATAGCGGCTGTTAAGCAGATTCCATGCCAGTTTTTATGCTTATGATTTTCAATGGATTTAATTAAAAATTCGCTGTCAACATCGCGGTGTCGACGTGTCATTTCGACAGCGGTGACATCGACACGCCTTAACAAAAATCAAGCTGGCACTGTTATTGCATTACCGGGGCAATTCATTGAGGAGGCGTCATGCACGAAATCACCCTCTGCCAGCGGGCTCTGGAACTTATCGAACAGCAGGCTGTGCAAAACCACGCGAAACGCGTCACCGGCGTCTGGCTGAAGGTCGGGGCGTTTTCCTGCGTCGAGACCAGCGCCCTGACCTTCTGTTTTGAGCTGGTGTGCCGCGGCACGCTGGCGGAAGGCTGCGAACTGCATATTGAGGAGCAGCAGGCGGAGTGCTGGTGCGAACAGTGTCAGCAGTACGTCACCCTGCTCTCATCAAAGGTACAGCGCTGTCCGCAGTGTCAGAGCTCCGGGCTGCGCATCGTGGCGGATGACGGCATGCAGATCCAACGCCTCGAAATCGAGAAGGAGTAAAGTATGTGTAGTACCTGCGGTTGCGCCGAAGGCAACCTGTATATAGAAGGGGATGAGCACCGTCCCCACTCCGCGTTTCGCTCCGCGCCCTTTTCCCCTGCCCCGCGCCCTGCGGCAGCCCTGACCGGCATTACCTTTGCGCCGCAGCGTTCCGACGCGGGCGACCTGCATTACGGCCACGGCGAAGCGGGTACCCACGCGCCGGGCATGAGCCAGCGCCAGATGCTGGACGTGGAAATCAACGTGCTGGACAAAAATAACCAGATCGCCGCCCGCAATCGCGCCCGCTTTGCCACCCGCAAACAGCTGGTGCTGAACCTGGTCTCCAGCCCCGGTTCCGGTAAAACCACGCTGCTGACCGAAACGCTCAAACGCCTCAACGGGCGCGTCTCCTGCGCGGTGATCGAGGGCGACCAGCAAACGGTAAACGACGCGGCGCGCATCCGCGAAACCGGCACCCCGGCAATTCAGGTTAACACCGGCAAAGGGTGCCATCTGGATGCGCAGATGATTGCCGACGCCGCCCCGCGCCTGCCGCTGGCGGATAACGGCATCCTGTTTATTGAAAACGTCGGCAACCTGGTCTGCCCGGCGAGCTTCGATCTGGGTGAACGACACAAGGTGGCGGTGCTTTCGGTGACCGAGGGCGAAGACAAGCCGCTGAAATACCCCCACATGTTCGCCGCGGCATCCCTGATGCTGCTGAACAAAGTCGACCTGCTGCCGTACCTGAATTTCGACGTGGATAAGTGCCTGGCGTATGCCCGCGAGGTGAACCCGGAGATTGAGATCATGATGGTCTCCGCCACGCGCGGCGACGGCATGGACGGCTGGTTACGCTGGCTGGAGAACGAACGATGTGCATAGGCGTACCGGGACAAATCCATTCCCTCAACGGTAATCAGGCCAAAGTCGAGGTTTGCGGCATCCTGCGTGATGTAGACCTGACGCTGGTGGGCAGCACCGATGAAACGGGCTCGTCGCGTCTCGGCCAGTGGGTGCTGGTCCACGTGGGGTTTGCCATGAGCGTGATTAACGAAGCGGAAGCCCGCGACACGCTGGATGCGTTGCAAAACATGTTCGACGTGGAGCCGGACGTCGGCGCGCTGCTGTACGGCGAGGAGCGGTAATCATGCGTTACGTTGATGAATACCGCGCGCCGGAGCAGGTGCTGCAGCTTATCGGACACCTCAAAACGCGCGCGGCGCGGCTGGACTACACCAAAGAAAGGCCGCTGCGGATCATGGAGGTGTGCGGCGGGCACACGCACGCGATCTTCAAATTTGGCCTCGACCAGCTGCTGCCGGAGAACATTGAGTTTATCCACGGCCCCGGCTGCCCGGTCTGCGTGCTGCCAATGGGACGCATCGACAGCTGTATCGAGATTGCCAGCCGGCCCGACGTCATATTCTGCACCTTTGGCGACGCGATGCGCGTGCCGGGGAAAAACGGCTCGCTGCTGCAGGCGAAAGCGCGCGGGGCGGACATCCGGATCGTCTATTCGCCGATGGATGCCCTGACGCTGGCAGCGGATAACCCCGCGCGCAAGGTGGTATTTTTTGGCCTGGGGTTTGAAACCACCATGCCCGCCACCGCCATCACGCTGCAGCAGGCGAAAGCGCGCGGCGTCGATAACTTTTTCTTCTTCTGCCAGCACATTACGCTTATCCCCACCCTGCGCAGCCTGCTGGAAGCGCCAGGCAACGGCATTGACGCCTTTCTGGCACCGGGCCACGTCAGCATGGTGATTGGCACAGACGCCTACGGTTTTATCGCTGAACAGTACAATCGTCCGTTAGTGGTGGCTGGTTTCGAACCACTTGATCTACTGCAAGGTGTCACCATGCTGGTTGAGCAGAAAATAGCGGCCCTGAGCGCGGTCGAAAACCAGTACCGCCGCGTGGTGCCGGATGCCGGCAATGAACGGGCTCAGCGTGCCATTGCGGAGGTGTTCAGCGTCGAAGGCGACAGCGAGTGGCGAGGACTGGGGCTGATTGCCGAATCCGGCGTGCGCCTGACGCCAGCCTATCGCGCGTTCGACGCCGAAGCGCATTTCCGCCCGCAGCCGCAGCAGGTTTGCGACGATCCCCGGGCCCGCTGTGGCGAGGTGCTCACCGGCAAATGCAAACCGCATCAGTGCCCGTTATTTGGCAAAACCTGTAACCCGCAAACGGCGTTTGGCGCGCTGATGGTCTCCTCCGAAGGGGCATGCGCCGCGTGGTATCAATATCGCAACCAGGAGTGTGAAGCATGAACACGGTGGAAATGGCGCACGGAAGCGGTGGACAGGCGATGCAGCAGCTGATTAACCGGCTGTTCATGGAGGCCTTTAACAACCCCTGGCTCGCCGAGCAGGAAGACCAGGCGCGCATTGACCTCGCCACCCTCACCGCCCTGGGCGACCGGCTGGCCTTCTCCACCGACAGCTACGTCATCGATCCGCTGTTCTTTCCCGGCGGCGATATCGGCAAGCTCGCCGTCTGCGGCACGGCCAACGACGTGGCCGTCAGCGGCGCCATTCCCCGCTACCTCTCCTGCGGATTCATCCTCGAAGAGGGTCTGCCGATGGAGACGCTCACGGCGGTGGTGAACAGCATGGCACACACCGCGCGCGAGGCGGGTATCGCTATCGTCACCGGGGACACCAAAGTGGTCCAGCGCGGTGCAGCCGATAAGCTGTTTATCAACACCGCCGGAATGGGGGCTATCCCCGCCAACATTCACTGGGGCGCACAGCGGCTTAGCGCGGGCGACGTGCTGCTGGTAACCGGCACGCTGGGCTGCCACGGAGCGACTATCCTTAACCTGCGCGAAGGCTTAGGGCTGGACGGTGAACTGCGCAGCGACTGCGCGGTGCTCACCCCGCTGATTCAGACGCTGTGTGCTATTCCCGGCGTGAAGGCCTTGCGTGATGCCACCCGCGGCGGGGTGAATGCCGTGGTTCACGAATTCGCCGCAAGCAGCGGGTGCGGAATTGAACTGACCGAGCGTGGCCTGCCTGTAAAAGCTGCCGTGCGGGGGCTGTGCGAACTATTGGGACTTGACCCACTGAACTTTGCTAACGAAGGCAAGCTGGTGATCGGCGTGGAACGCGCGGCGGCAGAAGCCGTTCTTGCTGAGCTGCGCGCGCATCCATTAGGGAAAGAGGCCGCCATCATAGGCGAAGTGGTTGAGCGCAAGGGGGTGCGCCTGACCGGACTTTACGGCGTGAAGCGCACGCTGGACCTGCCGCACGCGGAACCCTTACCCCGAATTTGCTAGAGCCGCGCCATAAGCGGTCAGCACTGAATGTCTCTTTTTTGCCAGTTTCTATTGGAAAGCAATAATGCCGTATACACCGATGAGCGATCTTGGACAGCAGGGCCTGTTTGATATCACGCGCACACTTTTACAGCAGCCCGATCTCGGCGCGCTGAGCGATGCCCTGACGCGGCTGGTCAGGCAATCAGCGCTGGCCGACAGCGCGGCGATTGTACTGTGGCATAGCGGAACGCACCGCGCGAGCTACTACTCAACGCGCGATAATGGCAAAACGTTTGAGTACGAAGACGAAACGTATCTGGCGCATGGCCCGGTGCGCCGTATTCTCTCCCGTCCGGAAGCGCTGCACTGCAACTTTGAGGAGTTCCGCACGGCGTGGCCGCGGCTCGCGGAGAGCAACCTCTACCAGCCGTTCGGCCACTACAGCATGCTGCCGCTCGCGGCGGAGGGACATATTTTTGGTGGCTGCGAGTTTATTCGCACGACCGACCAGCCCTGGAGCGAGGCGGAATACGAGCGTCTGCACACCTTTACTCAGATTGTGGCCGTCGTCGCGGAGCAGATCCAAAGCCGCGTGACCAATAACGTGGATTACGACCTGCTGAGCCGCGAGCGCGACAACTTCCGCATTCTGGTTGCCATCACCAACGCCGTGCTGTCGCGCCTTGATATGGACGAACTGGTCAGCGAAGTGTCGAAAGAGATCCACCACTATTTCAAAATCGATGCCATCAGCATCGCGCTGCGCGGCCATCGCAAGGGCAAGCTGAACATCTACTCCACGCATTATCTGGATGAAGCCAACCCGGCGCACGAGCAGAGCGAAGTGGACGAAGCGGGCACCCTGTCTGAGCGGGTATTTAAAAGCAAAGAGATCCTGCTGCTCAACCTGAGCGAGCAGGACCCGGTGGCACCGTACGAGCGGATGCTGTTTAACACCTGGGGCAACAAGATACAGACCCTGTGCCTGCTTCCCCTGATGTCCGGCAACACCATGCTGGGGGTGCTGAAGCTGGCGCAGTGTGATGAAGCCGTGTTTACCACCGCCAACCTGAAGCTGCTGCGCCAGATCGCCGAGCGTATCTCCATCGCGCTGGATAACGCCCTCGCCTATCAGGAGATCCACCGCCTGAAAGAGCGGCTGGTGGATGAGAACCTGGCCCTGACCGAACAGCTCAACAACGTGGACAGCGAGTTTGGTGAAATCATCGGGCGCAGCGACGCCATGTACAGCGTGCTCAAGCAGGTTGAGATGGTGGCGCAAAGCGACAGCACGGTGCTGATCCTGGGCGAAACCGGTACGGGTAAAGAGCTGATTGCCCGCGCCATCCACAACCTGAGCAACCGCAACAGCCGTCGGATGGTGAAGATGAACTGCGCGGCGATGCCCGCAGGCCTGCTGGAAAGCGACCTGTTCGGCCACGAGCGCGGTGCATTCACCGGGGCCAGCAGCCAGCGGCTGGGCCGTTTTGAGCTGGCGGACAAGAGCTCGCTGTTTCTCGACGAAGTGGGCGATATGCCGCTGGAGCTACAGCCGAAACTGCTGCGCGTCCTGCAGGAGCAGGAGTTTGAACGTCTTGGCAGCAACAAGCTTATCCAGACTGACGTGCGGCTGATTGCCGCCACCAACCGCGACCTGAAAAAAATGGTCGCCGACCGCGAGTTTCGCAGCGATCTCTACTATCGCCTGAACGTCTTCCCGATCTTCCTGCCGCCGCTGCGCGAGCGCCCGGAAGATATTCCCCTGCTGGTCAAAGCGTTTACCGCCAAGATCGCGCGTCGGATGGGGCGAAACATCGACAGCATTCCTGCCGAGACGTTACGTACCCTTTCATCGATGGAGTGGCCCGGCAACGTGCGCGAGCTGGAAAACGTCATCGAGCGTGCGGTGCTGCTGACGCGCGGCAATGTGCTGCAGCTCTCCCTGCCTGAAGTGACGCTGCCTGACGTGACCGTGCCCGCCGCCGAGACAGCGAAAGAGGGAGAAGATGAATATCAGCTCATTATGCGCGTACTCAAAGAGACCAACGGCGTGGTCGCCGGGCCAAAAGGTGCCGCCCAGCGTTTAGGGTTAAAACGCACTACCCTGCTGTCGCGCATGAAGCGTCTCGGGATCGACAAAGAGAGCCTGGTTTAAGCCCCCAATCCGGCGGTGTTTTTCTGGCACCGCCTTTCGTTACCCTGCGCAATTGTCCCTCATTGACACAAAATCGTTTCCTCTGTATAAAATTCCGCCTTAATAATGAGTTTCATTTGCATCAATAATAATATTAATCAAGGGTAGCGTTTCATGAAGAAGGTCATCTGCGCGTTAGGCCTGGCGGTTGCGTCGGTCAGTTCTGCTCTGGCAACCACATATCCTCTGACGATTGAAAACTGTGGCTATAAAGAGACATTCACCAAAGCGCCGGAACGCGTCGTGGCTCTGGGTCAGAATACCGTCGAAATTCTGCTCCTGCTGGGGCTGGAAGATAAGGTGAAGGCCAGCGCCTTCTGGCCGACGAAAGTGCTGCCGCAGCTGGCGGAACAGAACGCAAAAATCAAAACCCTGACGGTCGAAATCCCTACCCTTGAATCCGTGCTTGCGCAAAATCCCGACTTTGTCCCCGCGCAGTCACCGCTGCTGCTGGGGCCAGAAAGCAAGGTCGCAAAACGCGACGATCTGATGACCCTGGGCGTGAATAGCTACGTGTCCCCGGGCATGTGTGCGACCAAAAAAGCCACCGGCGATATGTACGGCAGCCGCCAGAAACTGTGGGATATGACGTATCTCTATCAGGAGATTGAGGATTTCGCCAAAATCTTTAACGTTGAAGACCGCGGTCAGGCCGTGATTGCCGATTTCAAAAAACGTGAGGCCGACTTGCGTAAGGAATTCGGCAAGAACAAAAAAGACCTATCGTTTGTTTTCTGGTTCTCAAGCTCCTCCCCCTCTGCGGACGCCTACGTAGGCGGTAAAAATAGCCCCTCCGGGTTTATCGCCAGCCTGATGGGCGGGCATAACGCCATCACCTCAGAGACCGAATGGCCAACCGTGGGCTGGGAAAGCATTATTGCCGCCAATCCGGATGTGATTGTGGTCTCGAGCCTGGATCGCAACCGCTGGGCGCTGGATAACGCGGAAGAGAAAATCAAATTCCTGAAAAGCGATCCGGCCGTCAGCCAGCTGGACGCGGTGAAAAAAGGCCATATCGTGGTGATGGACGGTCAGGCCATGAACCCGACAATTCGCACGATTTACGGGGCTGAGCAGGTTGGCGAACAGCTCAGAAAACTGGGGCTGCACTGATGACCACCGCTGTCCTTCAGGCCAGGCAGAGCCTGGTTCTGACGACCTCGTGTTTGCTCGCCTTTGTCCTGCTATTTCTGGTTATCGCGCTGAGCGTCAGCGTCGGCGAGCTGTCCATCCCGCTGGATAACGTGTTTTACGCCATCAGCAATAAAATGGGGCTCACCGAGGTTCCGCTCACTCGCATCTATGAGAGCGTGATCTGGGACTTCCGCCTGAGCCGCGCGCTGGTGGCGGCCTGCTGCGGCGCAGGTCTGGCCATCTGCGGGGCCGTATTGCAGAGCCTGCTGAAGAACGCGCTGGCGGAACCCTACGTGCTCGGCGTGTCCGCGGGCGCATCGACCGGGGCGGTTTCTGTCGTCGTATTGGGGATCGGCACCGGTGCGGTGTCGCTCTCTGCCGGAGCCTTTGCCGGGGCGTTCGCCGCGTTTGCGTTTGTCGCGTTTCTGACGAACGGGGCGCGCGGCGGGAATGAACGTACGATTCTGGCAGGCGTCGCCGCCTCGCAGCTTTTTAACGCCATTACCGCCTACACCATTAGCACCTCCGCCAGTGCCCAGCAGGCGCGCGACGTGATGTTCTGGCTGCTGGGCAGCTTCAGCGGCGTACGCTGGCCTGAATTCCAGCTGGCACTGGTCGTGGTGCTGATTGGGTTAGCCGTGTGCCTCTACTATTCCCGGGCGCTGGATGCCTTTACGTTCGGTGATGACGCCGCGGCGTCGCTGGGCATTGCTGTCCCCTGGGTGCGCCTGGCGCTCTTTACCACCACCGCGCTGATTACCGCAACCATCGTCAGCATGGCGGGGTCAATCGGCTTTGTCGGGCTGGTGGTGCCGCACGTCATGCGTTTCCTGTTCGGGCCGCTGCACCGCACGCTGCTGATTGCCAGCGCGCTGGCAGGCGCGATCCTGATGGTGCTGGCAGACATTGCCTCGCGCATGCTGATTGCTCCGCAAAGCCTGCCCGTCGGCGTGGTCACCGCGCTGGTTGGCGTTCCGTTCTTTGCCGTGATTATCTACCGCTCAAGGAATAAGTGATGAGCATCTGCGCTGAAAATATTACCTGGAAGGTCGGCAAAAAAGTCATCGTTAATGACGTCTCGCTGAAGGTTTCCCGGGGCGAAACGGTAGGACTGCTTGGCCCTAACGGCTGCGGTAAATCGTCTCTTTTACGTATCCTCGCGGGGCTGCGTCGCCCGGATGCGGGCTGTGTGACGCTGGACGGCCAGGACATCTCTCGTATTGCCAAAAAGCAGCTGGCCCGCCGGGTCGCCTTCGTGGAGCAGCACGGCATGACTGACGCCAACATGCGCGTGCGCGACGTGGTCAAACTCGGGCGGATTCCGCACCACTCCGCCTTTTCCAACTGGAGCACGCACGATGACGAAACCGTCACCGCCGCTCTGCAGCGCGTGGATATGCTGGATAAAAGCGACCAGGGGTGGCTGAGCCTCTCCGGCGGTGAGCGCCAGCGCGTCCACATTGCCCGCGCGCTGGCCCAGACCCCGACGGAAATCCTGCTGGATGAACCAACAAACCACCTGGACATTCATCATCAGATGCAGCTGATGCAGTTGATCAGCGAATTACCGGTCACCAGCATTGTCGCTATCCACGATCTCAACCACGCCTCGATGTTCTGCGACTCGCTGATTGTGATGCAGAAAGGGCAAATTGTGGCGACGGGGACACCGCAGGACATCCTGTCCGAGTCGTTGCTCTGGGACGTCTTCCGGGTCAAAACCAAAATCGAGATCTCGCCGTTCCATGGCAAAAAACACATTCACTTTATCGTTTAGGGGCGAGTGACCAACGATGCCCCTTCGCCCTGCCACCACGCTCTGGCCCCCCGTTTTACTGGGTAGCCAGTTTGTTTTTAACATCGGCTTTTACGCCGTTGTCCCCTTCCTGGCGATATTCCTGCGCGACGATATGCTGCTCTCCGGCGGGCTGATTGGGCTGATCCTCGGCCTGCGCACGTTCTCTCAGCAGGGAATGTTTATCGTCGGCGGCGCGCTCTCGGACCGGTTTGGCGCGAAAATCGTTATCCTGAGCGGGTGCATTATTCGCGTCGCGGGGTATCTGCTGCTGGCGCTTGGAGAATCGCTGTGGCCGATTATTCTGGGCGCGTGCCTGACGGGGGTGGGCGGCGCGCTGTTTTCTCCCTCTATTGAGGCATTGCTGGCGAAAGCGGGCACGCACAGCGAGGCGAAAGGTAAACGAAGCCGGGCGGAGTGGTTCGCGCTCTTTGCGGTCTGCGGGGAACTCGGTGCGGTACTGGGCCCGGTTGCCGGCGCCCTGCTCACCGGCCTGGGCTTTCGCCAGGTGGCGCTGGCGGGCGCTGGCGTCTTTCTCGTTGCGATGGTGGTTCTCTACTTTTGCCTGCCCGCGTCACGCCATGCCGCGCGGACGCTGAAGCTCGTTCCCTGGTGGACGACCTTTCGCCAGCCCCGCTTTGTCGCCTTTATCATTGCCTATAGCTCGTGGCTTTTAAGCTATAACCAGCTCTATCTGGCGCTGCCGGTAGAGATCCAGCGCGCCGGCGGTAACGAGAAAGATCTCGGCCCGCTTTTTATGCTGGCCTCTGTCCTGATCGTGGCGTTACAGCTGCCGCTGGCGCGATTCGCCCGGCGCGTGGGCGCGGTGAGGATCCTGCCGGTGGGCTTTTTATTCCTCTCCGCCGCCTTTGCAAGCGTGGCAATGTTTGCGCCGACGGCACCGCCTGAGGGCTGGCTGCGCCTGCTGCCGTCGGTCTGTTTCGTGACGCTGTTGACGCTGGGACAGATGCTGCTGGTACCCTCAGCTAAGGACCTGGTCCCCCGGTTTGCCGAGGAGTCCACGCTGGGGGCGCACTACGGCGCACTCGCCACCGCCGGAGGCATTGCGGTACTGGCCGGAAATTTGCTGTTTGGCAGCCTGCTGGACCGCGCGCTGGTGCCCTCAACGCAGGCGATGCTCCCCTGGCTGCTGCTCGCCCTCTTCCCGCTCTGCAGCGCGCTGGCCCTTAACGTGATTTGCCGCCCGCTCAGAAGCTGAACCGGTCACTTTTTCGGACGATACTTTTCCGGCAGTTCCGGTACGGGACGACGGTCATCCATCAGATGGCGGACGGTCAGAATGGGGTGACGCCAGAGCATTCGCGGGCCTGCCCAGCGCATAATCTGCTTCATCTCTTCGCGTTTTGCAGGCTGGTAGCAGTGGACCGGACACTGTTTACAGGCGGGCTTTTCCTCCCCGAAAACGCATTTATCCAGACGCTTATCGGCATAGGCATTTAGCGCCTGATAGTGCCCCTCTTCCACAGAGGCTTGAGGACACTGCTTCTGATACAGCGCGATCATTTTCGCGATGGTCTCTTTTTCGCGTGAAATTCGTTTACCGGACATAGCGACTTACCGAACAATAAAGTGCAAAAATAATACACCTTTCAATGCGGGATTTCAGTTATTGCATGTCGTTTTCTGAAGCCTGATTCCAGTTTTAGCCCTGCAAGGCCCAACCATCACTGGTATTTTATACAGGCATCAGTAATGACTTTTATCCGTGTTGTCGGGAGACCCTATGCAAGAGCTCGCTATCAGCAAACCCTATCGCCATTTAACAGTGGGATATTTCAGAAAGCGTCATGAAGACCGCAATACCAAGATACCGAAGCGCTACAGCGTGCATGCGGCGCTGAGCTTAAAAGGTGACTGGCTTGAAAAGGCAGGGTTTACCACCCACTCCCGGGTGCGAGTGGGCGTAGAGCATGGAAAAATCGTCATTGAGCTCATGTCGGAAGATGCCTCGTAAAGCGGCGACATTTTTCTGCGCCGTACCTTTTTTTCATGCGACAATAGAAGGAACAAACGGCCACTGAGCCGCTCAAAACGGTTTATATTCAAAGAAATGGACATCATAACTCCATGAGCACACTCGACAATTTCGACGCACATACGCCGATGATGCAGCAGTATTGAAAAATATAACATATCCAACTGATTGTATTGAAAATTTAAAATAGCCATATAACAAAAGGTTACACATAAGCTACTTTTTGGGGTTTCAGGCAAGAAACTAAAAATTATTAACGCCATCAAATTATTCACATCTTAATAATTAGCATTGAAATTTAATGTTTTTGGTTCTTTGTACATGTCAATGGCTTGTCTTTGTGGCAGAATCATAAAGCTATGCAATCATTGCATTGTTATTAACACAGCATATTTTTATATACTTTTAACACCTTACCTCAAAAAGGATAACAAAGTGGACAGAAGTGCGGTTGATACAATTCGTGGGTATTGTTATCAGGTTGATAAAACGATTATTGAGATTTTTTCGTTACCACAAATGGATGACTCGATTGATATAGAGTGCATTGAAGATGTTGATGTCTACAACGATGGGCATTTAACTGCGATACAATGCAAATATTATGAAAGTACCGATTATAACCACTCCGTTATATCAAAGCCCATAAGATTAATGTTGTCACACTTTAAGGACAATAAAGAAAAAGGGGCTAATTATTATCTTTATGGGCATTATAAATCCGGTCAAGAAAAGTTAACACTCCCATTAAAAGTTGACTTTTTCAAATCTAATTTCCTCACCTACACCGAAAAAAAAATCAAACATGAATACCATATTGAAAATGGGCTTACCGAAGAGGATCTACAAGCCTTTTTGGATCGGTTAGTTATAAATATCAATGCAAAATCATTTGATGATCAAAAAAAAGAAACTATACAAATAATAAAAAACCATTTCCAATGTGAAGATTATGAGGCAGAGCATTATCTTTATTCTAATGCTTTCAGAAAAACATATGATATCTCTTGTAATAAAAAAGATAGAAGGATAAAAAAATCTGATTTTGTTGAAAGTATCAACAAATCAAAAGTCTTATTTAACATATGGTTTTATCAATATGAAGGAAGAAAAGAATATTTAAGAAAATTAAAAGAATCTTTCATACGCAGAAGTGTAAACACCTCACCTTATGCTCGTTTTTTCATCTTAGAATTTCAAGACAAAACTGATATAAAAACAGTTAAAGACTGTATATATAAAATACAATCAAATTGGTCTAATTTATCTAAAAGAACAGATCGACCATATTCTCCTTTTTTACTTTTTCATGGCACCAGCGATGCCAATTTATACGAATTAAAGAATCAATTATTCAATGAAGATCTAATTTTCACTGATGGGTACCCTTTTAAAGGAAGTGTATTTACCCCCAAGATGTTAATCGAAGGTTTTTCAAATAAAGAAATCCACTTCCAATTTATCAACGACATAGATGATTTCAATGAAACACTGAACAGTATTAATATAAGAAAAGAAGTTTACCAGTTTTATACGGAAAACTGCCTTGATATCCCATCCCAACTACCCCAGGTAAACATACAAGTTAAAGACTTTGCCGACATAAAGGAGATAGTGTAATGAGCAGGAATAATGATATTAATGCAGAAGTAGTATCGGTATCGCCAAATAAATTAAAAATTTCCGTAGACGATCTTGAAGAATTTAAGATAGCAGAAGAAAAATTAGGTGTAGGATCTTATTTAAGGGTTTCAGATAATCAAGATGTTGCTCTTCTGGCGATCATAGATAATTTTTCTATTGAAGTTAAAGAAAGCCAAAAGCAGAAATACATGATAGAAGCAAGTCCAATAGGTCTTGTTAAAAATGGAAAATTCTATCGCGGTGGAGATTCACTTGCACTTCCTCCTAAAAAAGTGGAACCAGCGAAATTAGACGAAATAATATCCATATACTCAGATAGTATAGATATAAATGACCGTTTTACTTTTTCAAGCTTATCGCTTAATACCAAAGTATCCGTACCTGTGAATGGGAATAGATTTTTCAATAAACATATCGCTATCGTAGGTTCAACGGGTTCAGGTAAATCCCACACTGTTGCAAAAATACTTCAAAAAGCCGTAGATGAAAAGCAAGAAGGTTATAAGGGATTAAACAATTCTCATATAATTATTTTTGATATACATTCTGAATATGAAAATGCATTCCCTAATTCAAATGTATTAAATGTAGATACATTAACCCTTCCATATTGGCTATTAAATGGTGACGAGTTAGAAGAGCTTTTTCTTGACACGGAAGCAAATGATCACAATCAAAGAAATGTGTTCCGTCAGGCAATAACATTAAATAAAAAGATACATTTTCAAGGAGATCCAGCCACAAAGGAAATAATAAGCTTTCACTCGCCATATTATTTCGACATTAATGAAGTCATCAATTATATTAACAATAGAAATAATGAAAGAAAAAATAAAGATAATGAACATATTTGGTCAGATGAGGAAGGAAATTTCAAGTTTGACAATGAAAATGCTCATAGGTTATTCAAAGAGAATGTAACTCCTGATGGAAGTTCAGCCGGTGCTTTAAATGGAAAACTTCTCAATTTTGTTGATCGATTACAAAGTAAAATATTTGATAAGAGATTAGATTTTATTCTGGGTGAAGGTAGCAAATCCGTAACATTTAAAGAAACATTAGAAACTTTAATAAGCTATGGAAAAGATAAATCAAACATAACAATACTTGATGTAAGCGGTGTTCCTTTTGAAGTACTTAGCATATGTGTATCATTGATATCTCGATTAATTTTTGAATTTGGCTATCATTCAAAAAAAATAAAAAGAAAATCTAATGAAAACCAAGATATCCCAATATTAATTGTTTACGAAGAAGCACATAAATATGCTCCCAAAAGTGATCTGAGCAAATACAGGACATCCAAAGAAGCAATTGAGAGGATTGCAAAAGAGGGTAGAAAATACGGAGTAACCCTTCTCCTTGCAAGTCAGAGACCTTCTGAAATTTCAGAAACAATATTTTCTCAGTGTAATACTTTTATCTCAATGCGATTAACTAACCCAGACGATCAAAATTATGTTAAGCGATTACTCCCGGATACAGTAGGTGATATTACAAACCTCCTACCATCGCTCAAAGAAGGTGAGGCCTTAATCATGGGGGATTCAATATCAATACCTTCGATTGTAAAAATAGAAAAATGTACAATACCCCCATCGTCAATTGACATCAAATATCTTGATGAATGGAGAAAAGAATGGGTAGATTCGGAGTTTGATAAGATAATTGAACAATGGAGTAAAAGTTAATTTCAGAAGTGGATTCACTCTTGCTCAAGAGTGAATCCACTAATATCATATCCTAATGATATAGTTTAATAAAATCTATTCTGGAATCATTAGGCTGAGAGTTAATAGATTCTTTTATCTTCCCTATTGTATAAGAAGCTCTCTTGATAGGCTTCCTCCGGTCGTTCCTGCTATCAATGTTGAAGCTTGGAAATCACTCTCTAACATATCCCAAAAGCTGAACTGCCTTACAAACCATCTTAATGCAAAAAGTAGCAATAGTGAGTTAACTAAAACAGAGATCTTCGCAGTCAATAAACAGATCAAAGAGCTTCGCTTGTGCCAGACAGCCTCTATGAGTAGGTATTCATAAGAGGGAATGCAACGGCCCCTCAGTTTGAGGATAGTTATCACCCCTCTAAAAATAGCCCTGAGGGCAGATTGTTAGGATTGCAATTAACCATTAAATTCTTTTTATGTCTTTACCTTTATCTGAATTTTCTAATATGATTGAAGAAATTACTTTTTCTTCTTTTTTTGCAATTAGAGATTGGATATTAATAGTTCCAAAATCTAATTTATCGCCCTACCAGTACATGAATTCTTTTATTACGGGAGTCATATCGTCTATAACCTCTTGAGATCCTTCGTTATAAATAAAAGACAGTATTTTTAAATTTTCAACATCAATCTCACGCACAATTATCCGAAACATATCATTAGTTGGATATAAATTCGTTTCATTCAATGCTATATTTAATTTACCAAGCATTTCATTCATAAGCAACTCTACTTCATCTAAAGCCTTATTATATTTAACTCCTTATTTTTAATTGATATAACATTATCACTATCATTTAAATAAGAAATGTCAACGCTTGTCCAAAAACAAATAAAAATTATTTAAAAAGAATTGCATGAGTGAATATTTTAAATTACAAACACAATACTGTGTCATCTATGCAACCGAAGCGTAAATTTTATCATCTCCTGAGCTGCAACAGAATATTTAAAACAAATACAAGTGAAGCTGTATATATTTACATAAAAATATCAGCCACTCCGATTTTTATGATTATACGAAATGAAGCAAGGGCTAACTCTGCGAAGCCGCTGCGCTTGCTTCTTCGAGTTCCCCTTGCTTTTCTGCCCTTCGGTTAGAAAAGAAACCAAACCGCTACCAACCTTGAATATCTATATTTTTGAATAGATACCCCCCTCCTTAACTACCACTATCAAAAATAGAAAAATCATCTTACAAATAACCCACACACATTATTTTAGATTGCTACCTTATTAAATTAAAAATTCAACCTTAGATGGAATTTAATGTACAAGGAATGTCCTACTGTAACGGAGAATTTTAAACATTAAAAATTATAACTATGGTTTGTCATAGCCTGTACATCTATTCACCTCATGCATATGCACTAAGAAAGTTTTTTTGAATACTGGAGTTGCCCCTGCTAAAACGGACACGGTTAATTAACTGCTAATATGGCATCACGATATTCGAGTGGAGATTTCATGTTCAACCTCTTGTGTGGATGCAGATTATTATAATCCTCTATCCATTATGCCATTTTTCCATCACTGAGACTGCATCCGGCAGATCATTTACATACACGTAATCTCACTTGAACGTCTTTACAAACGATTCTGCCATGCCGTTACTTTCCGGACTGCGTACTGGTGTAGTACTCACGATGAACCCCAGTGAACTGGCGAATGTGCGAGTGGCATCGGCTGTGCAGCAATTATGCCAATGACAGTGGCTCCATTGACGGCAATGACCTGACATCTACAATCCCGCTACAAAGCATTTACTCCATGAGTCATTGCACTTGCTGAGCTACACGAACACACTAAAACCAGATAATAATTAATCGCTGTATAAGCTCGTAACGAGCGGAACTTTAAGGCAAAATAGAGCCATCTCCCCCCTTCACAAAGTTACGCTAATGGCCAGAAAACCTAAAGAAATCAAAACAGACCCGTTAGAGGTCATCCTGTGGAAAGCGGCTGACAAGCTACGTAAGAACATTGATGCAGCCGAGTACAAGCATGTCGTGCTGGGCCTCATTTTCCTTAAGTATATTTCTGATTCTTTTGAATCTCATTATGAGTTGCTGAAGGCTGGTGAAGGCGAGTTCGCAGGCGCTGACCCGGAAGATAAAGACGAGTACACCGCTTACAACATTTTCTTTGTCCCTGAGCTTGCACGCTGGAACTATCTAATATCTAAGGCCAAGCTACCCGAAATCGGTAAGCTGGTTGATGATGCTATGGAGCTTATCGAAGCGGGTAACCCACAGCTAAAAGGTGTGCTGCCGAAAGTCTACGCTCGCCAGAACCTCGACGCCACTGTGCTGGGTGAACTGATAGATCTGATTGGCAACATTGCACTGGGAGATGCCAAAGCGCGTTCTGCTGATGTATTAGGCCACGTATTCGAATACTTCCTTGGTGAATTCGCACTGGCAGAAGGTAAACAAGGCGGTCAGTTCTATACACCAAAATCCATTGTTAGCCTGCTGGTTAACATGCTGGAACCCTACAAAGGCCGTGTCTTTGATCCCTGCTGTGGTTCTGGTGGTATGTTCGTTCAGTCAGAAAAATTTGTTGAAGCGCATCAGGGAAATATTGACGATATTTCGATTTACGGTCAGGAATCCAACCAGACCACTTGGCGTCTGGCAAAAATGAACCTGGCTATCCGGGGTATCAATTCAGAACACGTCCGCTGGAACAGTGAAGGTTCTTTCCTTAACGATGCTCATAAAGATTTGAAATCTGATTTTATCATTGCCAATCCACCGTTTAACGTGTCTGACTGGTCCGGTGAGCAGCTTCGTGGCGATGCCCGTTGGCAATACGGTATCCCACCTACCGGGAATGCTAACTTTGCCTGGATGCAGCATTTTCTGTATCACCTGTCGCCAAAAGGTCAGGCTGGTGTTGTACTGGCAAAAGGGGCTTTAACATCTAAAAGTTCTGGTGAAGGTGATATCCGTGCCGCACTGGTAAAAGATGCCAATGTGATTGACTGTATCGTTAATTTACCTGCAAAACTGTTCCTGAACACCCAGATCCCTGCGGCGTTATGGTTTATGCGTCGTGATCGTGAAAATAGCAGCCAATATCGTGATCGCAGTAAAGAAATTCTGTTTATCGATGCCCGTAATCTTGGTCATTTGATTAATCGTCGTACCAAAGTGCTTTCTGACGACGATATTAAAACCATCGCAGACACCTACCATAACTGGCGTAACAAAGGTGGCGAATATGAAGATATTGCGGGTTTCTGTGCGTCAGTAGACATTGATGAAGTTGCTAAACTTGATTATGTGCTGACACCTGGTCGTTATGTTGGCCTTGCTGACGAAGAAGACGATTTTGACTTTAAAGAACGTTTTACGGCTCTTAAAGCGGAGTTTGAAGCACAATTGGAAGAAGAAGCGCATCTGAATAAGTCTATCGCTGAGAGTCTGGCGAAGGTGGTTTTATGAGTCAGTGGATAAAAACTAAACTTGGTGAGATTGTCATTCTTAATTATGGTAAAGCATTAAAGGCACAGGATAGGAATGCTGGCTCTATACCTGTATATAGTTCAGGTGGATTAACTGGTTGGCATAACAAAGCATTAATAAACGAACAAGGAATTATTATTGGTCGTAAAGGAAATGTTGGGAAAGCGTACTTAACTTATGGACCATTTTGGTGTATTGATACTGCTTATTATATTTTACCTAACCCTTCGAAATATGATTTTGTTTTTTTATTCTATTTGTTGAAAACATTAGGGCTGGAAGAACTGAACGAAGATAGCGCTGTTCCTGGACTAAACAGGGATACCGCTTATAGTCAAGAGATCCTATTACCTTCACTGCCAGAGCAAAAAGCCATCGCCTCTGTACTGTCCTCTCTTGATGACAAAATAGACCTGCTTCATCGCCAGAATAAAACTCTGGAATCCATGGCCGAAACCCTGTTTAGGCAGTGGTTTATTTTAGATAGCACTGGTGTATCAGTTAGTATAGATCAGATAATTGACTTTAATCCAAAGCGAACTTTAATTAAAAGCCAAGACGCTACTTATTTGGACATGGCTGGACTGAGCACTGTTATTTTTCGTGCAAATGGATATTACAGACGTCCATTTTCTTCAGGAACTAAATTTACTAAACGAGATACCTTGCTAGCCAGAATTACCCCATGTTTAGAAAATGGGAAAGCGGCCTATATTGATTTTTTAGACGACAATGAAACTGGATGGGGTTCTACCGAATTCATAGTTATGCGTCCTAAAAAAGAAATCCATCCTTTTATCTCATATATCATGTGCCGAAACCCGGACTTCAAAGAATATGCAGAAAGCTGTATGGAAGGTTCAACTGGCAGACAACGAGTTAACTTGGATCATCTTAAGAAGTTCAATGTTAATCTGCCAACAGAAGCTTCCCTACGTATAATTAATGAGTTATTAGATTCATTTGAAAGTAAACTTATTAACAACTCAAAACAAATTGATAGCTTAGAAAAACTCCGCGATACCTTACTTCCCAAACTGATGAGCGGTGAAGTACGGGTTCAGTATGCAGAAGAAGCAATCGCATCAGTAGCATAAAATAATTATGCGGGTGTACAGCCCGCTCTCTGGTTAAGCGGCAATAAGGACAGTACGCATGGCAAAGATGACCGAATCCGATATTGAAGTAATGGCAATTGAGCACCTGCAAGGGCTGGGCTATGAGTATGTTTACGGCCCGGACATTGAACCCAGTGGAATCAATCCGTTACGTAGCTATCAGCAGGTTATCCTTGAAGATAAAGTGCGTACAGCATTGCAACGAATTAATCCGCACCTTAGTGAGCAGAAGTGTGAGGAAGCTCTAAAACAGGTGATGCAGATCAGCTCACCTGACCTAATGGCAAACAATCTAACCTTTCATCGCCTTTTGACCGAAGGAATCAATATCGAAGTCAGCAAGGATGGTAATACACAAGGGGAGCTGGCCAGCCTGATCGACTTTAACGATCCCACTAATAATGCATTTCTGGTCATTAATCAGCTCACCATCAAAGAAGGCAACCATACCCGCCGGCCGGATCTTATTTTGTTCATCAACGGTCTGCCGTTAGTCGTTATTGAACTCAAAAATGCTGCTGACGAAAATTCCACGTTATCAGGCGCTTATAACCAGATTAAAACCTATCAGAACCAAATATCCAGCCTATTTACGTACAATGTGTTTAATGTGATATCTGACGGACTGGATGCCAAGGCGGGGACGATTTCTGCTGATTTCAGTCGTTATATGACGTGGAAAACCGCAAACGGTAAAACGCCAGCTACCAGTACCCAACCACAGCTCGAAGTTTTATTACAGGGGTTGCTTAATCCTGTAACGCTGCTGGATATGATCCGCCACTTTATCGTGTTTGAGGCCAGCAAACATGAAGACAGCAAAGGGATTATCAGTATCCGTACTGTTAAAAAAATGGCGGCTTATCACCAGTACTACGCGGTCAATGCAGCAGTTCTTTCCACTATTCGTGCCTCAGCGGTGAATGCGGACTCCCCCTCTGCCGAAGTGGCACTGCGCCAGCAGGGACGTAACAGTAAAGATCTTGTTAATGCGCAAAAAACCGGAGATCGCAAAGCGGGCGTAGTCTGGCATACTCAGGGTTCCGGTAAATCGCTTTCGATGGTGTTTTATACCGGGAAAATTGTGCTGGCGCTGGATAATCCGACAGTTGTTGTGATTACTGACCGTAACGACTTAGATGATCAGCTATTCGGTACGTTCTCTTCCGCGACCCAGCTACTTCGTCAGACACCAAAACAGGCCAACAACCGGGAAGAACTCAAAGAATATTTGCGTGTCGCCTCTGGCGGTGTGGTGTTTACTACTATTCAAAAATTCCAGCCTGATGATGGCAGCAATATCTATGAGTTGTTGTCAGACAGAAGCAATATCGTCGTTATCGCTGATGAAGCCCACCGTTCACAATACGGTTTCAGCGCCAAAGAAGTTGACGTGAAAGACAGTGAAGGCAACGTTACAGGTAAGCGCACTGTTTATGGCTTTGCCAAATATATGCGTGATGCCTTACCTAATGCGACCTATCTCGGCTTTACCGGAACCCCCATAGAAAAAACGGACGTCAACACGCCTGCTGTTTTTGGTAACTACGTTGATATCTACGATATCTCACAGGCCGTTGAAGACGGTGCAACCGTGCGTATTTTCTATGAAAGCCGTCTGGCGAAAATTGCCATCAGTGATGAAGGCCGACAGCTTATTGAAGAGTTTGACGATGAGTTTAACGAAGACGAACTGACGCTTACCCAGAAAGAACGTTCTAAATGGGCCAGAATCGAAGGTCTGATTGGCAGTTCAAAACGTATTAAAGCCATTGCGGCGGATATGGTTCAACACTTTGAACAGCGCTTAAAATCTAATGCCTATCATGGCAAGGGCATGATTGTTACCATGTCCCGACGTATTGCTGCTGAACTATATAAAGAAATCATAGCCTTAAAGCCTGAATGGCACAGCGATGATTTAAATGACGGTATAATAAAAGTCGTCATGACCTCTTCTGCTGCTGACGGGCCAGAAATCGCTAAACACCACACCACAAAAAAAGAACGTCAGGTTCTGGCTAACCGTATGAAGGATGACGACGACAAGCTGAAACTGGTGATAGTGCGTGATATGTGGTTAACCGGCTTCGACGCTCCCAGCATGCATACGCTGTATATCGACAAACCAATGAAAGGCCACAACCTCATGCAGGCAATTGCCCGTGTGAACCGTGTGTATAAAGATAAGATAGGCGGTCTGGTTGTTGACTATCTGGGCATTGCCTCTGATTTAAAAGAAGCCCTCTCCTTTTACTCTGATGCAGGTGGACGTGGAGATCCTGCTGAGGTTCAGGAAGAAGCCGTAACGCTCATGCAGGAAAAGCTGGAAATCCTAGAAGGCATGATGTATGGCTACGATTACAAAGCTTACTTTGCCGCAACTACCTCACAACGCCTGACAATTATTCTTGAATCAGAAAACCATGTTTTAGGGCTGGATAACGGTAAAGGTAAAATGCGTTTCCTCGCTGCGGTTGCAGCCTTATCGCAGGCATTTGCATTGGCGACACCGCACGATAAAGCAATGGAAGCGGCACCCGAAGTAGCATTCTTCCAGGCAGTAAAAGCCAGACTGAATAAATTTACTGAAAACTCAGACGGATCAGAAGAAGAACACAATGACAGTCTCGAAGTTCGGGTAAAACAGACTATCGATCAGGCTCTGGTTACCGATAAAGTTGTTGATATTTTTGACGCTGCTGGGATACAAAAACCTGATATTTCCGTTCTTTCTGAAGAATTCCTTCAGGAAATGAAGGATTACCAACACAGAAATATTGCTTTGGAAACGCTTAAAAAACTGCTTTCTGACGAGATCAAGGTTCGCTCGAATCAAAGTATCACCCAAGGCAAAAAACTGATTGATATGCTGACCTCTGCAATCAATGGCTACCAGAACAAGGTACTGACCGCAGCGGAGGTAATTGATGAGCTAATCAAGCTTGCCAAGACTATCCAGGAATCTGACAGCCTTGCCAGCCAGTTAAACCTCAGCGCTTATGAATATGCCTTCTATTCTGCTGTTGCAGATAACGACAGTGCTCGCGAGTTAATGGAAAAGGAAAAACTACGAGAACTGGCAGTCGTACTTACGGAGGCTATCCGCAACAATGTCAGTCTTGACTGGACAGTGAAAGAAGCAGCAAGAGCAAAAATTCGCGTGGTGGTAAAACGTCTGCTCAAAAAATATGGTTATCCGCCTGATATGTCATTGCTCGCCACAGAGACTGTTTTGAAGCAGGCTGAACTTTTAGCTGGAGAATTAGGAAAATGATTCCCTAAATTTTTAGCATATAAACTATTTGGTAATGGTCCCAACTTATTGATAGTGTTTTATGTTCAGATAATGCCCGATGACTTTGTCATGCAGCTCCACCGATTTTGAGAACGACAGCGACTTCCGTCCCAGCCGTGCCAGGTGCTGCCTCAGATTCAGGTTATGCCGCTCAATTCGCTGCGTATATCGCTTGCTGATTACGTGCAGCTTTCCCTTCAGGCGGGATTCATACAGCGGCCAGCCATCCGTCATCCATATCACCACGTCAAAGGGTGACAGCAGGCTCATAAGACGCTCCAGTGTGGCCAGAGTGCGTTCACCGAAGACGTGCGCCACAACCGTCCTCCGTATCCTGTCATACGCGTAAAACAACCAACGCTGGCGTGATTTAGCGCCGACGTAACCCCACTGTTCGTCCATTTCCGCGCAAACAATGACGTCACTGCCCGGTTGTATGCGTGAGTTTACCGACTGCGGCCTGAGTTTTTTACGTGTCGTAAAACCGTGTTGAGGCCAACGCCCATAATGCGTGCACTGGCGCGACATCCGACGCCATTCATGGCCATATCAATGATTTTCTGGTGTGTACCGGGCCGAGAGGCGGTGTAAGTGAACTGTAGCTGCCATGTTTTACGGCAATGAGAGCAGAGATAGCGCTGATGTCCGGCAGTGCTTTTGCCGTTACGCACCACGCCTTCAGTAGCGGAGCAGGAAGGACATCTGATGGAAATGGAAGCCACGCAAGCACCTTAAAATCACCATCATACACTAAATCAGTAAGTTGGCAGCATTACCCTGCTCCTGCTCCTGCTCCTGCTCCTGCTCCTGCTCCTGCTCCTGCTCCTGCTCCTGCTCCTGCTCCTGCTCCTGCTCCTGCTCCTGCTCCTGCTCCTGCTCCTGCTCCTGCTCCTGCAACGATTTTAAGGACAACTGAGAGAAGGGAAAGTATCGGTGGAAAAATTGCAGAACTGGAATTACGGCTCAGAGAAGACAAACGGAACGAAATCGTAGAAAAGATCCTTCAAAAGAATGCCGTCAAACAGCAAAAGCATCTCAGGCTTATCGGCTGGCTTCCATTTCTTAGAAGGTTTACAGAGCTTCTCCGAAGCTATGGTAAGAGCATTCTTCATAAGCCCCTCCCTGGATTCTCAAAACTCTATGCCACAGGGCCTCTACGCAAAGGAAAAAAATTCATTTATAGACAACAAGTTACTGCTTACCCCTGACAGTAAAATCATTTTGATAGTAGTAAATTTAGGATAAGTCAATAATAAATTGATCGTTATTACAGATCGATAATCTATCTATGATAGTCATCACCTATCAATTACCGATAATCGATCGGTGCAATCAATTTTACTAAAGCCAACGAGTCATCGAGAATCCCTACAAACACGCAGTAAATCTTCTACCCTGGGGTTACCATGAAGAACGAAACAATAAAGTGCCCATTTTGTTTTAAAGAGAGTCCGTTCGGTGTTCGTGTCTGCACTGGCTGTCATTCGACTATCAAATATGGAGCCGTTTCATCCTGGTTAGCTTTACTCATAGGAATTGTGCTGTTAGTAATTGCTTTCTTCATATTTGCTATCAGTCAAAGTTTTATATTAACTGTCGTTATCTATTTTGCCTCGGCAATTTTTTTAAGATTTTATTTGCGTAAGAAATTTTCACACAGAGCCATTTTCACACATAAAAGCTAACCCCGGCCAAATATAATAAGGATGATAAAATGAATAAATTTATTGTTACATCATTTTTTATTGCAATATTTTCAATTTCTGGCTGTTCAACATCAGGGAACCAAAAAATTAAAAATGAAACTGCTCAAAGTCTACAATCAAAAATAATTAAAAACAAAACAACTAAAGCAGAGCTACTTGCTCAACTTGGTGAGCCTGACACCAGAACGACTCTTGACGATGGCAACGAGCAATGGAGATATTTCATGTATAACAATCAGTTTAATGCCTCGACTTTTATCCCTGTTGTCGGTTTGCTAACTGGCGGTTCCCAGACTCAGTCTAAATCTCTCGAAATCGACTTCAATGGAGAAACCGTAAGCAAATGGACATTCTCTACTGATAATAACAATACAAAATCTGGCATTCTTAATTAATCGTTTCCGGAATAAGAAAATGAAAACATACTCAATTCTCGCAGTTATCCTTTCTACTTTTCTATTAACAGCCTGTAATTCCGAACCTTCTGAAAAAGATATTTATTCTGCTTTAAGTAAATGGACGGGAAGCCAACTGACCTCAGTGAAAAAAGTAGATTGCACGAAAGAATCAGATAAAAGCTATAAATGTAATGTAGTGATGGATATTAGTGGTTTAAAACAAGCAGCATCAATTAAACTCCTAAAAACAGATGACGGCTGGCAATTTGTGGGTGATTAAGATTGATTAACTATTGAAATGAAGCTCCCGAACGGGAGCTTTTATAATCGGCTATTTGCATTCTGAGGTAGGATCGCAAATTTAGCCAAGAATTGGGTAATGACTCCAACTTATTGATAGTGTTTTATGTTCAGATAATGCCCGATGACTTTGTCATGCAGCTCCACCGATTTTGAGAACGACAGTGACTTCCGTCCCAGCCTTGCCAGATGTTGTCTCAGATTCAGGTTATGTCGCTCAATGCGCTGAGTGTAACGCTTGCTGATTACGTGCAGCTTTCCCTTCAGGCGGGATTCATACAGCGGCCAGCCATCCGTCATCCATACCACGACCTCAAAGGCCGACAGCAGGCTCAGAAGACGCTCCAGTGTGGCCAGAGTGCGTTCACCGAAGACGTGCGCCACAACCGTCCTCCGTATCCTGTCATACGCGTAAAACAGCCAGCGCTGACGTGATTTAGCACCGACGTATCCCCACTGTTCGTCCATTTCCGCGCAGACGATGACGTCACTGCCCGGCTGTATGCGCGAGGTTACCGACTGCGGCCTGAGTTTTTTAAGTGACGTAAAATCGTGTTGAGGCCAACGCCCATAATGCGGGCGGTTGCCCGGCATCCAACACCATTCATGGCCATATCAATGATTTTCTGGTGCGTACCGGGTTGAGAAGCGGTGTAAGTGAACTGCAGTTGCCATGTTTTACGGCAGTGAGAGCAGAGATAGCGCTGATGTCCGGCAGTGCTTTTGCCGTTACGCACCACCCCGTCAGTAGCTGAACAGGAGGGACAGCTGATATAAACAGAAGCCACTGGAGCACCTCAAAAACACCATCATACACTAAATCAGTAAGTTGGCAGCATCACCCCTTCCTGGCTGTTGAAAAAGACTCCGCTGCTTAAATTTTAAATGAGCATCCTCAAGCCGAATAACTTAAAGGATGCTCTTCAAATTTTAATAAGAATTATCAACAGAAAAAAACCTCATAAAAAACACTACTCATTTAATTTCCAAAATTAAGAAGAACATTAATAACCACCATTATATTACATGATCTTTTCCATATCCTATAGCATTACTCTCTATATTATTAATATCTGAGCCTCTAATTATCTCCTTTATACAAATTAGTTCCAATATGGATAAATATTCTTGTGAAAATGGTTAATCCACATCACATAGGATAACCTTAACGTCCCTATGTTCCATTAAGTTAAGAATAACCTCAAGCAAACCAAATCAGATACCCCCTAATAAAACAAAAATAAATTTGAATACCGTAAAATCTGGTGTCATTAATATCTTGAAAACAACAAAAAAGGAGATAAACAATGATATCAAGAGAAAATAATAAAAATAACCTATTCCGTGTAAAGTCTAAAAATGGTGTCCTTCGTTGCCTCAAGGCTGGCATGGATATAAATATGTGCAATAGTAAAGGTCAAACTGCTCTTTTTACCTGTAATGTACCCGAAGCTATACAGGCAATGATTGACGCTGACATTGACATTCACCACTTAGACAATGACGGAAACAATGCATTGTTTTATGCTCAAAATATAGAGACGGTGGAACTTCTTGTCAGCAATGGAATTAATGTAAACCACAGAAACAAGTCAGGCACCCTTGCCATACAGCATATTAATGTTTCACCTGGGTTAATAAAATATCTTATCAAAGCAGGACTAGATATCCATGCCAAAGATAGCTATGGCAATTCCTTTCTTTTCATTCCATTTGAAGGATATGTGTACGATGCACTAATTGAGGCTGGTTGCGACATTAATCATAAAAATATAAGTGGACAGACAGCATTCGATCACTGGCAGTCAGAAAATAATAGCATAGTTGGTAAATATACGCACTGGGAATCTAAAAATGATAACTACATGCGCTTCCTTATCCGTAATATTCACCTTACAAACAGTTCAAAAATTGTATTCAAGAACATTACATTTAAATCAATTGAGCTGTTGTCATTGCTTATAAAACAAAAAAATGAATTTGAGATAAGTGATAAATGTATCATAACACCAACAAATGCCGACGCTAAAAAATTAATTTTACAACTAAAGAAGCTGACAGACATTAGTCATGTTTGGTTTTACATAAGCAGTACATATCTACTGACGCACTATGCAGGAAGACTGCTAATTAAATGGTTAATACGTAATGATATAAAAGTTGATATAGAATCACTAAAAGAACGCTACTTCTATGAAGAAATCCTCCAGGAAAAATCACAGAGAGAGCAAAAGGTTTTACGAACAACGCTTCAACCAGTTACCTGTAAAGCAATTACAAAAAAAAGATTATGAATTGAATCTGCCTGAACACTCTCCCCTTGGCTTTAACCTTTAGTTAGATAGCCAAGGGGCGCTAACATCATTAATTTAATACAAAGCCCCACATTGCACCTTAGCACTTTGATAAATTTATTTTTTAAAACACCCTCATCGCCAATTCATACAATATCAATCACTACTCTCAAACCAAATCAATCAAATAAAACACAGCACTTTTTGATAAAAATAATATAACAATGAAAAACAACACCTTATATGAAATATAATAAAAATATAACTATTTAATTAAATAAATATAAAAATATATTTGCATTTTGTTTATTTAATAATATATATTTCATTTGTTAATTAAATAAAGGAGAACTAAAATGAATAAAACAAACTATCCAAGCCTGACTAACTATCTCGCCAAAACAAAAAAGAACGCAGATCTTTATAGATTATATAATCCACAATTTTCTTTTTTCTGCAAAAGTGACACTCAGGAGCAAAGATTTTATTTCGATTATTTCTCAAGACATATGGTCTCGAAGAGAAATATTTTAACCGTATTCTCTATCTATACATTCACCTCTTATAACATGAACAAAAAAGAGACAATAAAAAATTTCATTCGATTTCTCAAAACGACGAATGAAAGTACATTCCATAATGCTTTTTCATTTCGCGGTGGTAACATTTTGTATGTAAGCAACAAAAACATGTTGAAAGAGATCTCATGGTTTTCACTCGCTCGAATTTACGAAGACATTAAAAAAATAAAGGAATATAAAACCAACCATGAAAACTATATCAGATTAGTCGCTTAACAGAGGAGAAAAATTATGAATAACAACGCAATAAATGCATTACTCTCTTGTAAAACTCCAAAAGACATTCAGGCTTGCATTACTGCAGGCTCCGATATTAATACACTGGATTCGTTTGGAAGAAATATACTGTTTTACTGTAAAAACCCAAGAATGATTGACACTCTGGTTAAAGCAGGAATAGATTTTAACCATGTTGACAACTATGGTCACAATGTTTTGTTTAACCAGCGAAATCCTCACATACTGAAAAAATTGATTGATTCCGGCGTAGATATACACCACAAAAATGGTCTCGGCCAAACCTGTTTATGCTCGTTAGCTGATAATATATCCTGTTGCAAAACCCTGATCAATGCTGGAATTAATGTCAACAATGTGGATAAATGCGGAAGAACAATACTTTTTTACGTAAAAAATCACTCTATCTTTGATTTGATGGTACAGGCCGGTTGCGATATAAACCACAGAGATAACCAGGGTCATGGTATTTTTGAAATTTGCTATTCATTAGGCGATTTCAAAGCCAAAATGCTCATTCGTCATATTAGTATGAAGGATAGCAGTCCAGTAATTTTCAACTACCTCAACAGCGAAAGTCTGCAGATAATGGATTTGCTTCAGAAGAAAAACCTTAACTTTACTATCTCTGATAACTGCCAGGTTTATCTAAGTGCCAATGAAAATGAAATGAGCTCTTTCTTCAGTGAACTAAAGAAGAAGACAGATATCAGCAACACACATTTTCGCCATATTGTACTGCGAGGTTATGATTTACGCGGGGACATTGAAACCATTAAATGGTTTATCCGCAATGATATCAAAATAGATAAAAAACAACTGGAACAGCATATTCGACATGATGAGATTTGTAAATATATAGCAGAACATGAGAGAAAGAAACTTAGCGAAATTATGAAACAAACAATCTCTTTAATGCCAGTAAAACGTAGATTGTAACCTCCGCCCCTCCTCACTGTCATAATGAATTTAATATGAACCCTATTTTTACCCAGAGCAGATTACCTAATTAGCAATCTGCTCCACCTCTCTTATTTATAAATTTCGACAATGCCTTGACTTATTTTACCAATGCGCTAACTGTAGATCATGAACACATTTTAAAAAAGGTTAGATATGCATAAAAATGAAAGTAAAGAAGATCTATCAAGAAGCTCAAGAAGAGGTAAATTCCATACAGCAAAATATTCACCTAATGAAGTTCGAACTCACTGCGTCAGCGTTCGGTTAAACGAAGAAGAATTATCTATTCTCGATAGTAAAAGAGGCCCTTATAAAAAAGGGGAATGGCTAAGAATGGCATCCCTCAACAAACTCCCACCGGTATTACCTGAAATCAATCGTGAAGCATGGATTAAACTCGGCAACCTTTCACAGGATTTAAACCGCCTGCTGAATCATCTCGACAGCAAAAGCCCTGACAGCGAACTGACCCGTACAGAACTCTTCGCCCTGCGCAGACAAATCAAAACTCTCAGGGATCACCTTATTCCATCAACCTTTCTGGAGCAAGACCAGTGAAAGGCATGCAGAAAATAAAGCGGGGTAAACAGTTTGCAGGTGTGGTTCTCTATAGCCTTAAGCCAGGATCTCACCACAAAATCACGCCTTATATTATCGGTGGCAACATGACGGGAAGCACTGCTGCTGAACTTATCAGTGAATTTGAAGGCACAAGACTACTGCGCCCCGGTGTCGCCAAACCTGTCTGGCATAATTCGCTTCGCCTGCCAAAGGGAGAAACACTGTCAGTCAGACAATGGGCGGCATTCGCTGACGATTATATGACCCGGATGGGATTCACTGAAACCCATCTTCGCTGCTATATCATGCACGATGATTCGGACGGGCAGCATATCCATATAATAGCTAACAGAATTAACATGGTCGGTGGGAAATTATACCTTGGTAAAAATGAAAACCTCATCAGTACCCGGATTATCAGCGAACTGGAGAAAGTCCACAAACTCACTCAAACTACACCTGCAAACAGTGGTCATCGTCAGGAGAAAAGAAAGCCTTCCCGCAATGAGCTGATGATGGCTGAACGAACGACAACTCTCTGCCCCAAGTCCACTCTGCAGAGCCTGATTGATAATGCGTTAACCGGCCGCCCTGATTTGCTGACTTTTATCACTATGCTGGAAAAGGAAGGCGTGAACTGTAAACCCAATATCGCCTTAACGGGAAAAATGAACGGCTTTTCATTTCAGTATCAGGGCATTGCCTTTAAAGCATCTCAGTTGGGTAAGAAATATGGCTGGTCTTACCTGCAAACGCTGATTGATTTCGTACCGGAACATCTGACTTTACTGAAACAAGCACAAAAGCCAATACTACCTGCACCAGTGCCAGTGCCAGTGCCAGTGCCAGTGCCAGTGCCAGTGCCATCATGCGAGTCTGAAGAACAGGCTGCAAACCGGGAAACGATTCTGGAGAAAATCCATCAGCTTGAAGAAAAAATTCGTCTGGAAAGACAACAGGAGACAGTGGGTATCATTCAGCTCAGGAGCAAGCTGCACAATACAACCCGTCAGATACCCCGCCAGCGTCGCCTGAAGGTGTGGCTTTTATTACTCAACCAAATTGTTGTACTTCTAAGGCGCAGGGGAATGTCACTGCTGCATGCCACAACACATCCTTTCCGCAAGATTCTTCATCTGCACCTGTTAGCACCCGTTCCTTTCACAGCCAGTCATTCTCCTCAGGAACAATCAGTTAGGAATAACCAGCACCACACACCATAAGGTGTGCTAGTCCATAACGAAACAATAGTCAATGAATAATTGATCGTTTGTATAGATCGATAATTAAGTTATGATAGCCATAAGCTATCACGAAGTAATCATCGATCGGTACAAGCAATTTTACTAAAGCGGGTCATTCATCGAAAATGTTCAAAAATACATCATCTTAAATCAGTCCTTGGAGTCACGATGGATAATAAAACGATTAGCTGCCCCTTCTGCTTTACACAAAGCCCACATGGTGTGCGGGTTTGCAAAGGCTGTCATGCAAAAGTGGCCTATGGTGAAAGCCCGCTCAGTGTGGCATTCTTGTTTCAATTCGTGGCATTAGCTATCGCCTGGTTAGTATTTTCATTAACCGGCAGCACTCCTGTCTCAGTCATTACGTTTTTTGCCAGCGTCATTATTCTTATCTGCATTATTAAAAAGAAATATGCAGATAGAGTTATTTTTATACGGTGATATTAATTTCACACTACCGCAAACATAAAAAACTAATATGAGATAACTTATGAACAGATTCATGATTTCTGTGTTTTTTATTTCTTCTTTCCTTATTTCTGGTTGTTCAACATCAGGCAATCAGCAACTGAAAAAAGAAACATCACAAAGTCTGCAGTCTAAAATCATCAAAAATAAAACAACGAAATCAGAAATCATTACCGCATTAGGTGAGCCCGAAACCAAGACTACACTTGATAGTGGAAATGAAGAATGGACTTATTCGATGGATAACAATCAGTTTGATGCCACCACATTTATTCCCGTTGTTGGGCTGCTGACGGGGGGCTCACAGACGCAGGCCAAAACGCTGGAAATCGAATTTAAAGGAGAAACGGTCAGCAAATGCTCGTTCTCTGAAAATAAAAGCAGAATGAATACAGGTCTGATTCAATAACTCACGTTACAGCCAGGGAATTATTTATGAAAACTTATGCCGTTATCACACTCGTTACCGCTGCATCGTTGCTGAGTGGCTGTAACAGCGAACCTTCCGAACAGGATATTTACACTGCCATGAATAAGGTCGTTGCGCAGGCGAATGCTTTCGTGAAATCTATAGCAGGCAAGGATGTCCCAAAAGACGCACTGCGCGAATTAAAATCAGTCAAAAAGCATGACTGCATAGAAGTCTCTGATCAAAGTTATAAATGCAATGTGACGGCTATTGTCGATAACGAAAAGCGTACTGCTGCTGTAACCCTTGTCAAAACGGATGATGGCTGGCAGGTCGTTGATAAGTAAACCCACCTTAAAGCCATCACGACAGGCGGGACGCCAACTGGGTGGCTCCTGCCTTTTTAATACTCGATTATGACCTGCCGGAAACGCCAGCTCCATTTCTCTCCACCATTCAGCATCCCATTCCTTGTACACGCTGCTGCCGCTATCAAAGTCTTTTCCTGATCACTGAGCCTGGCGGAGTATAAGCCAGAGAGCCTGCAATGCGTTTCTTTTCATACTGAGCCAGCAAATCAGCATAAATATGCTCTGCTTCGTCCAGATTGCCTGAAATATAATTCACAAGTGAATTCAGGCAATGCAGCAATGTATTGCTGTTTGCAAGCTTCCTGAGCAGAGTTGTGTTCAGGGTTGAAACGACTCCTGTAAACATCTGCATAATATTATCAACGTGATAACATGAATTGCGATACTGCGCCCGTGAATAAAAATACTTCAGATGATACCCGGCGAAGAGAACATAAAGTTTTTTGTAAAAGACATTGTTATTAACGCTGTTGTGATGATGGGTTATAAATTTATCAACAACATGTATAAACTTTTCCTCCTGAGATAAAACATCAATAGCACTCATAATTTTCTCCATTTTTTACTTTTATAATTAAGTACTATCATCTTCAAAAAGTAAAATCAATAGTAATTTAAAAATATTTTTATAAAACAATATTTATTCTATTCTCACTTAAAACAGCTTTCACTGTGGAGATATTGAGTCCTCCAGATTGCATTACTATTTCATATTTCAATTATCTGAGTCATTTCCATATTTCAGATAAAAAAACCACAGGAATATTTTTGAGAGCGTGCTACGCACTGGCTTACGCCCCGACTACCGATAA
>NZ_CAMFKT010000012.1:0-148768 GCF_945957325.1 Enterobacter sp. PL1 | reverse complement strand
CTAAGCCTTACGGCACGTAGGGTTGGTCGAAATTTCCCTTTGACAACCTCAATTTAACCTCAAAATCAACCCTTGTACTGCAAAGAATCCTAACTAAAATGCTGAACATGTAGGGGGTAATCTTATTAACACACCCTATATGTTGTGCCCATGTATAAATGATGGGCATAAAAAAAACCGGAGTCACCTGCGTGAATCCGGTCTATGAAGCATGACCGCCATGAGTCTGCAAACTCATAACGATTGTTAGCCTCACTATCGTTTCTAACGGCTCGATTGTGCCCGGCTTGGTTGGTTATGTAAACAGTAAGATAAAATCAAAAGGAACGATCCATGCTTATTCAGAAAAAGCGTATTCGAAATATTGATAATTACATACCTAACTTTGATGGCCGTGATATCTACATTGCACATTCTTTGCCAGATGCGGGGAAAACGGACTCTATTGGTTTCTCAAGTCAAAGAGCTTTAGGTGAAGAAGTCCTCCCCAAAATTTTAGGGCCAATAACCAGATTCAATGCTAATGGCAAATCAGTACCTGACAAAACAGCACCTAAAGAAACTGCATACAGACAAATTTCATGGACTAGAAAGCAATGGATCGGAGGGGGCGCAACTCAAGAAGTTACTGACACTCGTGAAATTGAGTATAAGCGCTACAAGAGAATCCTCACCCCTCCACCAAGCATAGAGTTAAAGATTGTAGAGAATCTGCAAGGGGAGAAGTTGATCATCTCTCCAAAGCTAAGTTTGACAGCTAACAACAAAGAGTTAGTGGCTCACTGCATTAATCTTTTTTTAGAGCTTTTTGGGTTGTGCGAAACTGTTGACGACCAACTTAATACCATCGTTAAAAGTAAATCTATAAAACTAAACTGGAGCCTCCTGCCTCAGGGTCAACAGCCTTGGAGTACTATCGGTTCAAAAATCCTTTCAGCTATTAAGATCAGGGGAAAGGGCAATACCGCTGTTGTTGAAGGCAGACTTGAACTTATCAATAGTAAAAAACCAGATTTCGTAGCGGTTGGGCAAGCTGGGTTCCAAGGCTACGTGATATTTGGGTTCACAGGCCATAACATTTACGTGCTAGAAAGCTCACAATGTAATAACGCAACTTATATACTTAACAATAATTGGCAGCAGTTATCCCAGCTAACTAAAGCCGAAATACTAGACGGAAACTTGCACCATGCCCGTGTCATCCACCGTGTAAACTGGGCAGCAGAAATACTTAAATACTTACCATAAAGCGCCGGACGCGCGGGAATGAACCCCCGCGCACTTTCAAACATACCGCAATAGAATCCATAAAGCCCCGTTGGTGGTAAGACAACAAGCGGAGCCTCTGGCGACTACATCACAGTTATGTCAGTTAGTGAGGCTTATCAGGATGACCATGTACCCAAGGGGAGCGAGGCCGAACCGCTGGCAGAGCTTGCATATGGTCTGCAAGTACCGTGACCACCATAAACCTGTTTATCCCCTGCGGCGTCTCGCGACGGCGACAGAACGGGGGCATCGGGCTAAAATGCGCTTCACTAAAAGTTTTTGGGATTGTTTAGAGACGGTGGCTACGTCATAGCTTTCAAGTTGAGTCAGTACGTGTTTGACGCTTGGAACGACACGCCGCTATGAGTTAACATCCCAATTACCACTATCAACCACAGCGGCTTTTTCAAGGGACATAACAGAGCATTTCTTACAGGCAAAAGAGACAGATTTAATCGTCTAACTAGCTGTATTGTAAGGAATTTAGTGACTTGGTGCCGAAGGCCGGACTCGAACCGGCACGTATTTCTACGGTTGATTTTGAATCAACTGCGTCTACCGATTTCGCCACTTCGGCACTGAAGGGGATGCGGAAACGTTGTGGATTATACCTGTCGCGCGCCGCCATGCAAGCGACGACGCGCTAAACCCGCGCTAAGTGCCCAAAAAACCAGCGCCCTTTGTCACTCCAGCTCAGACACCGCCAGTCGAATCACCCTCGCCGCCTTCTGCTCCGGCAGCGCCAGCACCTTGGCCCACATCTCCTGCACCATATCGCAGGAGAGCTTCTCTTTGCCCGCCGCCTTCTCCGGCATCTGCAGCAGCTGGATGTCCTCGCCGTACTTATCGGCAAGCGCCTTCATAATCGGCCGCACGTCCTCGACAGCCGCCTCGCGCTCGGCTTGGGTCACGGTGTGGTGGTTTTTGCCGTAGGCCGCGCGCATCATGTCCGCGTCGGCCTGCATGCGCCGCGCCATCAGGTCTTTATCCAGCATGCGCATCGGGTTCACGCCGCCCTTCACCATCGGGTAGAGGAAGCGGAAGCAGGCGTCGTCGCTCACCTTCTGGATGGCGGCGGTCTGCTCCATATTGATGGTCATGTAGTTCACCACGTTGGCGTCCGGGGCGTTCTGCAGGCGCGTCATCTGCAGATGCAGGATCTGCGGCTGGATGGTGTCGATAATCTGCTGCTCCGGCTCGCCCGCTTTTTGCAGGGCGGCCATCTGGTCGAGGATGCGCTGATGCAGCGCGGGCTCCTGCTCCTTAATCACCTGCCAGGCGGGCATCTCGTTAAGGGCGGAATCCATCTGCCGTTCCGGTGCGCGCTGCCTGTCGAAAAACACCCAGAACGCCACGGCGGCAGCCGCGATGACGACAATCACAATACGGGTCCACGTTTTATTCATCTCGCATCCTTATCCTTGAGTTATGCCGGTTTACACCGGCACGCCGCTGTGGAAGCGAAACTCGTTGTCCGGTGTCGAGATAAGTGTGGCTTCAATTTCGCCAAAAAGCTTTATGCGCGGTGAGATATCGTCGTCGCTCACCTGCTGGGCCAGCGTCAGGTAGTCCTGATAGTGGCGCGCTTCCGAGCGCAGCAGCGAGAGATAGAACTTCTGCAGGTCGTCGTCGAGGAACGGGGCCAGCGCGGCGAAGCGTTCGCAGGAGCGGGCTTCGATGTAGGCGCCGCAGATGAGCTTGTCGATCAGCGTCAGCGGTTCGTGAGTGCGCACTTCCTTCAGCATCCCTTTGGCGTAGCGGCTGGCGGTGATTTTGACATACGGAATGTCGCGGGCCAGCATCGCCTCGCGCACCTGCCAGAAATGGTGCAGCTCCTCTTTAATCAGCAGCACCATGCTGTCGATGAGCGCCTGGCCCCACGGGTCGTCGGTTTTGGGCATCACGCTTTTGCCGATCTGCTTATGCAGGGCGATGAAGTCCGGCTCCGGGCCGTCGCGGAAGGTGAACTGTTCGTAGGGTTTGAGCCAGTCGAGCAGCGCGTCGGCACCGCTTTCGTCGGCGACGTATTTACGCACCAGCAGCAGCGCGGTCTGGGCGGCCTTGAGCTCGCACACCATGTGGTCGGTGAGCAGCAGCGGCAGGTTCGCCGGGTCGCGGGCTTTATCAATCCATGCTTGCGGGGTCGGGCACTGGAGGAAGTTGAGTACGGGGGCGAGTATCTGCGGGTAATCCATGGTTCTGCCTTGAAAAAGCGGTGGCGCGCGCCACCGCCTGAAACGCTTAGTGACGCACGCCGTCGTCGTCTTCGTCGACGTAATCTTCGTCGTCGCCTTCTTCGCCGTCTTCACCGTTCGGATCTTCGAAGTAGGTTCCCCAGCCGTCGTACTCCACGTCAAACTTCTCGGCCAGGTTCATCAGCTGTTCTACCTGCGCGTCGATCAGCTCCGCCTTCAGCGCGCCTTCGCTCAGGATGTCGCAGCAGATGACAGTGTCGCCCTCTTCCACTTCCAGCTCTTCCGGCTCAGTCACTTCGTAACCCAGTTTAAAAGCTTCCACCGCCATTTTTTCCAGCGCGTCGAAATCATCCGCAGAGAAATGGTGCTCGATGGTGTACAGCGCGTCCGGATCGCTACCGTCTTCCAGCAGCTCTTCAATAATCAGACGCGTCTCTTCGCGTTGCTCTTCCAGTAATTCCGGGTTTGCCATGGCTCAATCCTCTTTAAAGTGCGGCAGATACTTCTATTTTCACACACGGACGGGTTTGCCTCCACCTTTGTTGGAAAGATTTGTGAAACGGGGTTGCAAATGAATAATTACACATATAAAGTGAATTTTAATTCAATAAGTGGCGTTCGCCATGTGAGGATAAAATGTCTGATCTGTACAAGAAACACTTTCTGAAATTGCTCGACTTTACCCCTGCACAGTTCACTTCTCTGCTGACCCTTGCCGCACAGCTCAAAGCCGATAAAAAAAATGGCAAGGAAGTACAAAAGCTTACCGGTAAAAACATCGCGCTCATCTTCGAAAAAGACTCGACTCGTACCCGTTGCTCTTTCGAAGTTGCCGCATTTGACCAGGGCGCGCGCGTTACCTATTTAGGGCCGAGCGGCAGCCAGATTGGGCATAAAGAGTCAATTAAGGATACCGCGCGCGTGCTCGGGCGGATGTACGACGGCATTCAGTATCGCGGCCACGGCCAGGAAGTGGTCGAAACGCTGGCGCAGTATGCGGGCGTGCCGGTGTGGAACGGGCTGACCAACGAGTTCCACCCGACGCAGCTGCTGGCGGACCTGCTGACCATGCAGGAGCACCTGCCGGGCAAGGCGTTTAACGAGATGACGCTGGTTTACGCGGGCGACGCGCGCAACAACATGGGCAACTCGATGCTGGAAGCGGCGGCGCTGACCGGGCTGGATCTGCGTCTGGTGGCCCCGAAAGCCTGCTGGCCGGAAGAGAGCCTGGTGGCAGAATGCAGCGCGCTGGCGGAGAAGCACGGCGGCAAAATCACCCTGACGGAAGATGTGGCGGCGGGCGTGAAGGGCGCGGACTTCATCTATACCGACGTGTGGGTGTCGATGGGCGAAGCCAAAGAGAAGTGGGCGGAGCGGATTGCGCTGCTGCGCGGGTATCAGGTGAACGCGCAGATGATGGCGCTGAGCGGCAACCCGGACGTGAAGTTCCTGCACTGTCTGCCGGCGTTCCATGACGACCAGACCACGCTCGGCAAGCAGATGGCGAAAGAGTTCGACCTGCACGGCGGGATGGAAGTGACGGACGAGGTGTTTGAGTCGGCGGCGAGCATCGTGTTCGACCAAGCGGAAAACCGGATGCATACGATTAAGGCGGTGATGGTGGCGACGCTTGGAGAGTGATCCTTTCTCCCACTTTATTGATTCGGTGCGCTCTTCTTGCCGGGTGGCGCTGCGCTTACCCGGCCTACACAACCCGTAGGCCCGTGCAAGCGTAGCGCCGCCGGGCGAATCAGGCCAGCTCCATTTCATTGATTTTTCACCCCGAAAAAGGTACGTTTTCGCCTTAATTCCAGCGTGGACATACCAGCATTATGCCGATTATTCAGTCTGTTGAACGTGCGTTGCAGATCCTCGACCTGTTCAACGAGCAGGCCACCGAGCTTAAGATCACCGACATCAGCAAACTGATGGGGCTGAGCAAGAGTACCCTCCACTCGCTGCTGAAAACCCTGCAGCTGCATGGCTATATCGATCAGAACCCGGAAAACGGTAAGTATCGCCTCGGCATGAAGCTGGTCGAGCGCGGCCATTTTGTCGTGGGCTCCATCGATATTCGCCAGAAGGCGAAAGGCTGGCTGACGGAGCTGTCCCAGCGGACCGGGCAGACCACCCATCTGGGGATCCTGGACGGGCGTGAAGGGGTTTATATCGAGAAGATTGAAGGCAAGCTGGCCGCCATCGCCTATTCGCGCATCGGCCGCCGCCTGCCGGTTCACGCCACCGCCATCGGCAAGGTGTTGATTGCCTGGCTGGGCGAGGCCGAGCTGAACGCTCTGCTGGAGGGCTATCAGTACACCACCTTTACGCCCGCTACTCTCTCCTCTCGCGAAGCCTTAATGAGCGCCCTGGCGCAGACCCGCGAGCAGGGCTATGCCCTGGATAGCGAAGAGAACGAGCAGGGCGTGCGCTGCGTGGCGGTGCCGGTGTGGAACCATGAATCCCGCGTGATTGCCGCCCTGAGCCTGTCGACGCTGACCTCCCGCGTGGACGACGCAGAGCTGGCTGGTTTCCGCGAGCAGCTTCAGCAGGCCGGGCTCCAGCTTTCACGCGCGCTGGGCTACCCGGCCTGAGCCGTTAAACCGGCTCGTAGGTGAAGTAGTCGAAGTCCGCGTGGCAGCCGTCGCCGCTGATGTCTTCGCAGTGCAGCCCCACAAACGCGCCGGTAAAGAAGCCGCGCCCGCCAATGTAGTCGTCCGACAGCTTCCACGCCTCATACGTCACCGGCACGGTGTGCCACGTCTCGCCATCAAACGAGTAGCTGTAGCGGTAGACCAGCGTATCCACGTCCACCCGCAGCCAGACGCTCTCGGCACTCTCCGGCACCGGAATCGGCTGCTCGTGCAGCGGCCATGACGGCACGTTGTGGTCGAGCTGAATAACCTTGATGGTTCTCCCCTGCCCCTCCTCGTAGTCCACAAAGCAGTAGCTCCAGTTTTTACTGTTGTAGTAGCAGGTCAGTCCGGCGCTTTGCTGGAAGTGAACCGGCGAGAACTGCATCCGCGTTTCTGAGCGGAAAGCGAAGTGCTGCCAGCGGCGCGCCACGGTCGACTGGGTGAAGGTGGAGTTGAGCGAGTCGTTGCCGTAGAGCCGTAAATAGCCGGGGCGTGCGGTGAGTGAGCCGAGAGTGTCGTCGAACGGGATGCGCAGGGTCTGCAGTTCCGGGTCAAGCGTGCTGCCGTCAAAGTCCTCCCGCCAGTTGCCCTGAACGGATGCAGGCTGTTCCGCCACCTGCGGGCCTTTCACGGTCAGCTGCGCGTGCTTGCCCCCTTCCACGTACGGCCAGCCGTCGCGCCATTCAATGCGGGCGATACCGGTCTCGCGCCCCAGCGGACAGTAGCCTCGTCCGCCGGAGGCCAGCAGCGGCACGCCGGGCAGGCGCAGCGGGCGGCTGGTGAGGTAGGCCATGTACCACTCCCCGGTGTGGGTCTGCAGCAGCGAGCCGTGGCCGCTCTTCTGCAGCGGGTTCTCCGGCAGGTGCCAGCTGGTCATCATCGTCACGTCCGGGTGCAGCTCGTACGGCCCGTCGATATTTTTGGAACGCAGCACCACGACGGCGTGCTCGTAGCTGGTGCCCCCTTCGGCCACCATCAGGTAGTACCATCCCGCGTGCCGATAAAGGTGCGCCCCCTCGGTGTAGCAGAGCGGCGTGCCGGTAAACAAGGTTTTGCGCTCGGGCGAGAGGGTGCCGGTCTGCGGGTCAAACGCCTGCATCACGATGGTGTTGTGCGGGTTGCTGTGGTGGCGCGGCCCCCACGGACGGTAGAGGTAGTACTTGCGGCCATCGTCGTCGTGGAACAGGGACGGATCAAACCCGCCGTTGCCCATCGGGATCGGCTCGCTCCACGGCCCTTCGATGGACGGCGCGGTGACCAGGAAGTTGCGGCCATTTTTCCACGGCGAGTCGACAATCTTTACGTCGGTGTAGAACAGCCAGAATTTGCCGTCAGCATAGCTCAGGCACGGCGCCCAGATGCCGCCGGAATCCGGGTTGCCCTTCATGTCCAGCATCGACACGCGGTCCAGCGGGGTGCTGACCAGCGACCAGTTTTTCAGGTCACGGGAGTGATAGATGCGCACGCCCGGGAACCACTCGAAGGTCGAAGTGGCGATGTAGTAGTCCTCGCCCTGGCGGCACAGGGACGGGTCCGGGTTGAAGCCGGTCAGAATAGGGTTAGTGATTTGCATAGTGCCTCCGGTTAATGGGATGCGGCTGTCGCAGCGTCGGGAACGGCCTCGCCCTGCGCCGCGCGGTGCTTGATCAGCTGCTGGCTGATGGCCTCCACGCGGGCGTCAGTGAGCTTGTAGAACGACAGCATGATGAACATGCCCGCGTAGAGCACCACCGGCACCACGCAGAACAGGATTTTGATGGTGGTCAGCACCTCTACCGGCTGCACGCTGCTGCTGGCGGAGTAGTTCACGTACGCCAGGATCCAGCCTACCACCGCCCCGCCAATCGCCAGGCCAATCTTCAGGCTGAACAGGTAGGTGGAGAACACCAGCCCGTCGAGGCGGCGCCCGCTGCGACTCTCCTCGTAATCCACCACGTCAGAGGCCATCAGCCACTGCAGCGGCGTGGTGGTGTTAAAGACGAACAGGAACAGGATGTTGAGGGCGAAGATCAGCGCGATATGCTCGGCCGGGGTGACGAAAATCAGCAGGCTGATCAGCGAGTAGGCGACGATGATCCACTTGAAGGCGGTGACGCGGTCGAAGCGCCCCAGCAGGCGGGAGGAGCAGAGCGAGCCAAACATGGTGGCGAGGCTGCCGTAGAGTAAAAACTGGGTCGCCATCTCCGGGTGATCCATCACGTATTTGACGAAGTAGAGCGTCGCCCCGCCGCGCACCACGTTGGAACAGGTCGCCATCATCTTGAACGCGCACATGATCCGCCACTGGCCGTTGCCGAGCAGAAGCTTGAGATCTTTCGCCACCGACGAGCCCGGCTGCACCTCAAAGGTGTAGCGCTCTTTGGTGGTGAAGAAGCAGACGTAGAGCAGCACCACGCCGGTCAGGCCCAGCACGCACATGGCGCCGAAATAGCCCACCTGCTCGTCCCCCTTGCCGATGATGCTCACCAGCGGCAGGGCAATGCCGCTGATGGCGAGCGAGCCCGCCGCCGCCAGGAAGAAGCGCCAGGACTGCAGGGCGTGACGCTCTTTCGGGTCGGCGGTGATGACGCCGGGCATGGCGCAGTAGGGCACGTTAACGAAGGTGTAGACCAGGGTCAGAAGAATGTAGGTCACGCAGGCGTAGATGATTTTGCCCTGCGCGGAGAAGTCCGGCGTGTAGAAGGTCAGCACGCAGACGATGCCAAACGGGATGGCGCCCCATAGCAGGAACGGGCGGAACTGGCCGTGCCGCGTGCGGGTGCGGTCGACCAGCAGCCCCATCAGCGGGTCGGTCACGGCGTCGAGCACGCGGGAGATTAAAAACAGCGTCCCCATAATGCCCGCCGACAGGCCGAAGACGTCGGTGTAGAAATAGGCCAGCAGGAACATGGTAGCCTGCCAGACGAAGCCACAGGCGGTGTCACCCAGCCCGTAGCCAATTTTGTCTTTCATGGTTAATTGCGTCATCAGAATTACACCCTTATGTAGTGTGCTGAATTACAACATCGTGTTAATGGAGTGTAATGAGCTGTTCAATTAACCAGCAATGGTCATATCTTATTTCTGAATTACGTTATTTTGCTTTTGTGACACCAACGATATATCACAACTTATTGTTTAAACTGATAAAATAAAGACAGGCAAAAGCCGTCCACGAAATATATTCCGTAGACGACAATCGCATGAAAAATAATTAAAGTCCGAGCGCTTTTTTACCGGCGTTAATTACCTCAATAATTTTATCGGTGTCATAAATACAGCCTTTCCAGGTGCCGCCGCTGACCGACTGTAATGCTGCCCACAGGCGGGTGTCGTCCGGCAAAAAGTCGTGGGCGTGCAGGTCCGGGTGCGTCTGCCGCATTGCCAGCTCGCGTGCCCCCTCCTCCGGCGTCAGCGGGTTATCCGCGGTGCCGATAAAGTTGACGCTGCCCGTCAGGGTCAGGCGATCCACGGCAATCTCAATGATGTCGTTATCGCGCAGCTTGCCAATCGGCCCGCCCGCCAGCGCCTCCGGCGACACGTGGCCGAAGCAGGCGCCTGTCGACACGCCCGAGAAGCGCGCATCGGTGATTAACGACACCGTCTTGCCCCACGAGATATGCTTCAGCGCGGAGGTGAGCTGGTAGGTCTCTTCCATGCCGGTGCCGGACGGCCCGCCGCCGATCACCACCATGATATCGCCCTGCTTAATCTCTTCCCGCTTGATGGCCTTGATCGCCTGCGCTTCCGAGACAAACACCCGCGCCCGGCCGGTGTGGCGGTAAACGCCATCTTCACCGACGACCGACGGGTCGATCGCCGTGGCCTTGATCACCGAGCCTTCCGGCGCGATGTTGCCCGTCGGGAAGCAAACCGTTGAGGTCAGCCCTTTCGCTTTTGCCTTCTCCGGCGGCAGGATCACGTCATCCGGATCCACGCCGTCCTGCTCGCGCAGGCACTGGCGGAAGCGCTCACGACGCTCGGACGCCTGCCACCAGTCGAGGTTCTCGCCCACCGTCTGGCCGGTCACGGTCATGGCGTCCAGATGCAGAAGGCCGAGATCGCGCAGGTGGAGCATCACCTCCGGCACGCCGCCCGCGAGGAAGGCGCGCACGGTCGGGTGATAGTCCGGGCCGTTGGGCAGCACGCTGACCAGGCGCGGCACCCTGCGGTTGACGCGCGTCCAGTGTTCAACCTCCGGAATAGTGCAGCCCGCCGCGTGGGCGATGGCCGGGATGTGCAGCAGTAAATTCGTCGAGCCGCCGAACGCCGCGTGGATCACCATCGCGTTTTCGATGGCTTTGTCGGTGAGGATATCGCGCGTGGTGATGCCGCGGTTATCCAGTTCGCTCACCGCCCGCGCCGACTGGCGGGCAATTTCCAGCCACACCGCCTGCCCGGACGGCGCCAGCGCGGAGTGCGGCAGCGCAAGGCCCAGCGCTTCCGCAACCACCTGCGAGGTACCCGCCGTGCCGAGGAACTGACACCCGCCGCCCGGCGAGGCGCAGGCGCGACAGCCCAGCTCGGCGGCCTCCTGCAGGGAGAGTTCGTGGTTGGCGAAGCGCGCGCCGATGGTCTGCACCTTGCCCGCGTCTTCCCCCACGGTCGGCGGCAGCGTCGCCCCGCCCGGCACCAGAATGGTCGGCAGGTCGTGCATCGAAGCCAGGGCAATCATGGTGGCGGGCAGCCCTTTATCACAGGTGGCGACGCCAATCACCGCCCGGCGCGTCGGGAGGGAACGGATCAGGCGGCGAAACACGATCGCCGCGTCGTTACGGTACGGCAGGGAGTCGAACATGCCGTGCGTGCCCTGCGAGCGCCCGTCGCACGGATCGCTGACGAAGGCCGCAAACGGGATCCCGCCGTTGCGGGTGATCTCCTTCGCCGCCGCCTGCATCTGCATGCCGATCTCCCAGTGGCCGGTGTGGTAGCCCAGCGCGACCGGGCGTCCGTCCCCGGCGCGGATGCCGCCCTGGGTGCCGATAATTAGCACCTCTTTGCCGGTCAGCTTGTTGGCATCCCAGCCCATCCCGGCGTTCTGCGTCATGCCGAACAGGTTGCCGCTGGGGGATTCCATCAGCATCTGCGGGGTCAGCGGCAGCGCGCCCTGCGGCCCCGCCGCGTGGGTGATGACGGCATAAAACGCCTCGTCCTGCGGGGTGAAAATCTTCTCGATGGTCATGGTTATCGTCCGGCTCAGCAGAGCTTGAGCTGTTGCAGCAGGGTTTTCAGCTGCGCCTTGCGCGGCTCGTCCAGCGGCGAGGCGGGCGGCAGCACGTGCGTGGAAATCGGGCGGCCGCAGAGCACGATCGCCTCTTTAATGACGTTCACAAACGGCGTATCCAGCTGATACATCTGCGGAATTTGCAGCAGGGTCTGATGATACTCAGCCGCTTTCGCCACGTCTTTATCCCGCCAGGCTTTCAGAAGATTCACCGACACCTGCGGGGCAAAGTTGCCGCTGGCCGAAATCGCCCCGTCGCCGCCGAGCAGCAGGGTATTAAAGAGATGATCGTCGTAGCCGCACAGCACCGTGAAGTGCGGATGGGCACCTTTAACGGTGTGGATCATGCTGCGCAGGTGGGCGACGGAGTCGATGGTGTCTTTGATGCCGACGATGTTGCTGCGCGAATCGGCCAGGGTTTTCACCAGCGCCGGGGTCAGATCCTGCCCGGTCAGCGCCGGGAAGTTATAGAGCATCACCGGCAGCGTGACGCTGTCCGCCACCTGCTCGAAATAGCGGATCAGGTTCGCTTCCGACACTTTCCAGTAGTAAGGGTTGATCACCACGATGCCGTCCGCCCCCGCCTGCTGCGCGTGCTGGCTGAGCGCAATGGTTTCCCGGGCGTTGGTGCCGCCAGTGCCGATCAGGACCGGTACGCGACGATCGACATGATCGATAGCAAATTGGGCAATGGTTTTACGCTCTTCGGCGCCGAGCTGGGAAAACTCGCCGCCGCTGCCCAGGAAGAACAGGCCGTCAACGCCTGCTTTGATGAGATCGTCGATCAGCGCGGCGGTGCCCGGCTTATCGAGCTGGCCGTCGGCGGTAAAAATGGTGGAGACAGGGGGAATGATTCCCGTAAACAACGCGGACTGCGGCATGAGATCTCCTTGCTGAATCATTTTGTTCTACATTATAGAACATCGTTCGATAAATTAACGATCATACTATGACGCAGGAAAAGCGCAGGTAAATGAGAGATGGAGAGGGAGTGCGGGAAATTTAAGCTGGATCACATATTGTCCCCCTCACCCCGGCCCTCTCCCCAATGGGGCGAGGGGGAAAAGACGGCTCGGAGCAGTCCCCTCTCCCCTGTGGGGAGAGGGTTAGGGTGAGGGGTAAGGGTTACTCTACAAGCATCTTCACCACCACTTTCCTGACCTTAGCAGGTGCCCCCACCGCGCACAGCGGCTTATGCACCTCACCCGGCCAGAACACCACAAAATCCCCTTCGCTCAGCACCACGGTTTTCTCCTGCCCGCCTTCCGGCAGGAAGGCGATGTCTTTATCCGCCAGCCAGTCGGTGTCCGGCGTGCCGGGCGGCAGGGTGCTGAAGGTCATCCCTTCCTGACCCTTCATCACGATCTGAATATCCAGATAGCGCGCGTGGTACTCGGCGCGACGCTCGGCGAACGGCTGGGTCGTGTCTTCGGAGACCAGATAAAACAGGCTGTTGCCGTTGACGTCGTGCTTCCCGAGCGGCGTCGCGTCGGTGACGTGGGCTTTAACATGCTCGATGGCCTGACGCAGATCGTCAGGCAGCCAGGACTGCAGATGGTGGATGTTGCCGATAATCATCAGAAAACCCTCGATATAAAACAACGTTTCATTTTTATCTTTTATACGAGAATCCTGGCTGCCATACCAGCCCTTTTTAGGCGGGATTTGCGCGAACGCATGTTTATCGGGAATGGTGTTAATTTGCTGTTAAGCCCTCGCAGGCATTTATGCAGTCATTATGCATATCTTCAGTTCTTCGTTATCACGGCCTTGCGCTAACTTACTGATCGTCATGCCTTAACAACAAAACTCGCTACAGCTTCACATTTTATCACTTTGATAATTTGCTATTAAATTCAATAAATATTTATTGATTTTCCTTAAGCCAAAAATAGTTAATTAGCAATATTGCATAGCCATTCCCTGCCGCCTTTAAAAACAATTAAAATCAATGACTTAACAAAATATTTCAAAGCATTAAATTCTACAAAACACTAACAACTGCAAATAATGACAACGGATAGTGCTTAGCTATTCACCTCGCCAGAATAGCCAATTAATCATTATCTGATGCGAATCATGCAAATGAAAACAAACCGCTTAATATCCATTTTCGCGTGAGCAATATCACAATACGGATTATTTAACTGCCTAGTATGAACCACGAAATCAATTGAGCTTAGCCGCCATGCAATTAAATACATGACATGGCGCATGCCCTTTTTATTCTGAAAAACAGTTAAAGGAATAATTATGGAAAAGCATTACGTCGGTTCTGAAATTGGTCAATTGCGTAGCGTTATGCTGCACCGCCCAAATTTAAGTCTGAAACGCTTAACGCCATCAAACTGTCAGGAGCTGCTTTTCGATGACGTGCTCTCGGTTGAGCGGGCGGGTGAGGATCATGACATTTTCGCCAACACGCTGCGTGAGCAGGGGGTGGAAGTCCTGCTGCTGACCGACCTGCTGACACAAACCCTTGATATCGCTGAGGCTAAAGCCTGGCTGCTGGAGACGCAAATCTCTGACTACCGCCTCGGCCCAACCTTTGCTGGCGACGTACGCGGCTGGCTGGCGGATATGCCGCACCGGGAACTGGCGCGCAGATTAAGCGGCGGATTAACCTACGGTGAAATTCCGGCAGCCATTAAAAATATGGTGGTGGATACCCACACGGCGAATGATTTTATTATGAAGCCACTGCCGAACCATTTATTTACCCGCGATACCTCCTGCTGGATCTATAACGGCGTCTCTATTAACCCAATGGCCAAACCGGCCCGTCAGCGTGAAACCAATAACCTGCGGGCAATATATCGCTGGCACCCGGCGTTCGCCGACGGCGATTTTATTAAGTATTTCGGCGACGAGAATATTAATTACGACCACGCCACTTTAGAAGGCGGCGACGTATTAGTCATTGGCCGCGGTGCGGTATTGATCGGCATGTCTGAACGCACCACCCCGCAGGGCGTGGAGTTCCTCGCCAACAGCCTGTTCAAACACCGCCAGGCCGAGCGCGTGATTGCCGTTGAGCTGCCCAAACACCGCTCCTGCATGCACCTCGACACCGTCATGACCCACATCGACGTGGATACCTTCTCCGTCTACCCGGAAGTGGTGCGCAAAGACGCCCAGTGCTGGACGCTCACCCCGGACGGACGCGGCGGCCTGCTGCGCACGCAGGAAACCGACCTGCTGCACGCCATCGAGAAAGCCCTCGGCATTAACCAGGTACGCCTGATCACCACCGGCGGCGACGCCTTTGAGGCCGAACGCGAGCAGTGGAACGACGCCAATAACGTCCTGACCATCCGCCCCGGCGTGGTGATCGGCTACGAGCGCAACGTCTGGACCAACGAGAAATACGACAAAGCGGGTATCACCGTGCTGCCTATCCCGGGCGACGAACTCGGACGCGGCCGCGGCGGCGCGCGCTGCATGAGCTGCCCGCTGGAACGCGACGGAATATAAAGGAGCCATCATGGAACGAAAACCCACTCTGGTTGTGGCCCTGGGCGGCAACGCGCTGCTCAAGCGCGGCGAGCCGCTGGAAGCGGAGATCCAGCGCCAGAACATCGAGCAGGCCGCCCGCACCATCGCCGGCTTAACGGCGCAGTGGCGCGTGGTGCTGGTGCACGGCAACGGCCCGCAGGTCGGACTGCTGGCGCTGCAGAACAGCGCCTACGACAAAGTCACGCCCTACCCGCTGGACGTTCTTGGCGCCGAAAGCCAGGGAATGATCGGCTACATGCTCCAGCAGGCGCTGAAAAACAGCCTGCCGCAGCGGGAGGTGAGCGTTCTGCTCACCCAGGTAGAAGTGGACGCCGCCGACCCGGCCTTCAGTAACCCGACCAAATACATCGGCCCGGTGTACAGCGAAGCCCAGGCAAAAACGCTGGCCGCGGAGAAAGGCTGGGTGTTTAAGGCCGACGGCAGCTACGTCCGCCGCGTGGTGCCGTCGCCGCAGCCGAAGCGCATCGTCGAGAGCGACGCCATCACGGCGCTGATCCAGCGCGACCATCTGGTGATCTGCAACGGCGGCGGCGGGGTGCCGGTGGTGGAACAGGCCAACGGCTATCGCGGGATCGAGGCGGTAATCGATAAAGACCTCTCCGCCGCCCTGCTGGCGCGCCAGATCGAAGCCGATGCCCTGCTGATCCTGACCGATGCCGACGCGGTGTACCTCGACTGGGGCAAACCAACCCAGCGTCCGCTGGCGCAGGTGACGCCGGAACTGCTCAGGGGCATGCAGTTCGACGCCGGCTCGATGGGGCCGAAGGTGGCCGCCTGCCGCGAGTTCGTTGAAGCCTGCAATGGGATAGCCGGGATCGGCGCGCTGGCCGACGGCGCGGAGATCCTCGCGGGCGAGAAAGGCACGTTGATTCGTAACTGAACACTCATTTTAAAAAGGATTTAGCCATGACCATCAACCTGAAAAACCGCAACTTCCTCAAACTGCTGGACTACACCCCGGCGGAGATCCAGTACCTGATCGACCTCGCCATCGAGCTCAAGGCCGCCAAAAAAGCCGGGCGCGAGAAGCAAACCCTGGTCGGGAAAAACATCGCCCTGATCTTTGAAAAAACCTCCACCCGCACCCGCTGCGCCTTCGAAGTGGGCGCGTTCGACCAGGGCGCGCAGGTGACCTATCTCGGCCCAAGCGGCTCGCAGATTGGCCATAAAGAGTCGATGAAAGACACCGCCCGCGTGCTGGGCCGCATGTACGACGGCATCGAATACCGCGGCTACGGCCAGGCCATCGTCGAAGAGCTGGGCGAGTACGCGGGCGTGCCGGTATGGAACGGCCTGACCGACGAGTTCCACCCGACCCAAATTCTCGCCGACCTGATGACCATGCTGGAGCACTCCCCGGGCAAAACCCTGCCTGAGCTGAGCTTTGCCTATCTCGGCGACGCGCGCAACAACATGGGCAACTCCCTGATGGTCGGCGCGGCCAAGATGGGGATGGATATCCGCCTCGTGGCGCCGAAATCCTTCTGGCCGGAAGCGGGACTGGTTGAGCAGTGCCGCGCCATTGCGAAAGAGACGGGCGCGCGCATCACCCTCACCGACGACGTGGAAGAAGGCGTGCAGGGGACCGATTTCCTCTACACCGACGTGTGGGTCTCTATGGGCGAGCCGAAGGAAGCCTGGGCCGAGCGCGTCAGCCTGATGAAGCCGTATCAGATTAACGCGCAGGTGATGAAGGCCACCGGCAACCCGAACGTCAAATTCATGCACTGCCTGCCCGCGTTCCACAACGAGCACACTAAGGTGGGCCGCGAGATCGAGATGGCGTACGGGCTGAAGGGGCTGGAGGTGACGGAAGAGGTCTTCGAATCACCGAACTCCATCGTCTTCGACGAAGCAGAGAACCGCATGCACACCATTAAAGCGGTCATGGTGGCGACACTCGGCGACTAATCACCGCCCGGCGCGCCGCGGGGTGCGCCGGGTTTAAGGAGAACATCATGGGCAAGTTCAAGTTTCCCTCCGCTTACACCATTCTCTTTTTTCTGATTGCCGTCGTGGCCGTGCTGACGTGGATTGTCCCGGCCGGGCAGTACCATATGGCAATGAACGAGGCGCTCGGCAAAGACGTCCCCGTTGCAGGCACCTACGCGCACGTCGCGGCGCATCCGCAGGGGCTGGTTTCGGTGCTGATGGCGCCGATTGCCGGGCTGTACGATCCGGAATCCGGCCAGGCCGGGGCGATCGACGTGGCGCTGTTTATTCTGATCATCGGGGGATTCCTCGGGATCGTCACCAAAACCGGGGCGATTGACGCCGGGATCGAGCGTGTGACCACCCGACTGCGCGGACGCGAGGAGTGGATGATCCCGATCCTGATGGCGCTGTTTGCCGCAGGCGGCACGATTTACGGTATGGCCGAAGAGTCACTGCCCTTCTATACCTTACTGGTGCCGGTGATGCTGGCCGCGCGGTTCGATCCGGTTGTCGCCACCTCTACCGTGCTGCTCGGGGCGGGGATCGGCACCCTCGGCTCCACCATTAACCCGTTTGCCACGGTGATCGCCGCCAACGCCGCCGGGATCCCCTTCACCAACGGCATCGCCCTGCGCGTGGCGCTGCTGGTCATCGGCTGGATCATCTGCGTGGCGTGGGTCATGCGCTACGCCCGCAAGGTGCGTAAGGACCCCTCGCAGTCCATCGTTGCAGACAAGCAGGAGGAGAACCTCGCCCATTTCCTCGGCAGCAAGGGCGAACAGTCCCTGGAATTCACCCCGGTGCGCAAAATCATCCTGGTGATTTTCGCTCTGGCCTTCGCGGTGATGATTTACGGCGTGGCGGTGCTGGGCTGGTGGATGGCGGAGATTTCAGCGGTGTTTCTCGCCAGCGCGATCATCGTCGGCCTGATTGCCCGCATGAGCGAAGAGGAGCTGACGTCGACGTTTATCAACGGCGCGCGAGATTTGCTGGGCGTCGCGCTGATTATCGGCATCGCGCGCGGTATCGTAGTCATCATGGATAAGGGCATGATTACCCACACCATTTTGCACAGCGCGGAAGGGCTGGTCAGCGGGTTGTCCACGGTAGCGTTTATCAACGTGATGTACTGGCTGGAAGTCGTGCTGTCGTTTCTTGTGCCTTCTTCATCCGGCCTAGCCGTTCTGACGATGCCGATCATGGCGCCGCTTGCTGATTTCGCTAACGTCAACCGCGACCTGGTGGTTACGGCTTACCAGTCGGCCTCCGGCATCGTTAACCTCGTCACGCCGACCTCTGCGGTGGTCATGGGCGGGCTGGCTATCGCCCGGGTACCTTACGTGCGCTACCTGAAATGGGTGGCGCCGCTGCTGGCGATCCTGACGGTGGTGATTATGGTGGCGTTAAGTCTGGGGGCGTTGTTGTAATTTGCCGGATGGCGCTGCGCTTATCCGGCCTACGGATCGGTGCGGTGTCACCGGTTATTTCGGGAACTGATATGGGAAACATGATGGATTACGAAGAGTACTCTCCCAAAGAACAGCTGCAGCTCACGGTGTGCCAGCGTTTGATCGCCGAAAAGAGTTACCTTTCGCAGGAAGAGATTCGCCGCGACCTGCAGGAGAGAGGGTTTGACAGCATAAGCCAGTCGACCGTTTCGCGATTGCTGAAGTTGCTCGGAGTCATAAAAATTCGAAATGCCAAAGGGCTAAAGATTTATTCGTTGAATCCTCAACTGCGCCCTGCCCCCGACGCCGCGCGTACCGTTTCGGAAATGGTGGTCAGCGTTGAGCATAATAGCGAGTTTATCCTTGTCCATACCGTCGCCGGATATGGCCGCGCGGTGGCGCGTATTCTGGATTATCACCAGCTTCCGGAAATTTTAGGCGTGGTGGCCGGCAGCAGTATTGTCTGGGTCGCCCCCCGGGTGGTAAAGCGCACCGCGCTGGTGCATAAGCAAATTAATTATTTACTCAGAACGCATTAATATTCACAAAGAACCGTTTGCATTGAGTAAAGCGTGCATTAAATCGCTTGATCAGAAAAGCGAGCTGCGTATAATGCCCGACAATTTGCCGGGAGGAAGCATGGTCAAGCGTGTACGACATAACGTCTTACCGCGTCTGAAATCAGACGCTGGCCTGCCGTTTTTCTTCCCGTTGCTAAACCTATTCCCAGAGCCCCTCATTTGAGGGGCTTTTTTTTGCCCGGCGTCAGGAGATAAACATGAATCCGCTTTATCAAAAACACATCATTTCCATAAACGACCTCAGCCGCGAAGAGCTGGAACTGGTTCTGGAAACCGCGGCAAAACTGAAGGCCAATCCGCAACCGGAGCTGCTGAAGCACAAGGTGATTGCGAGCTGCTTCTTTGAAGCCTCGACCCGCACCCGCCTCTCCTTTGAGACCTCCATGCACCGCCTGGGCGCGAGCGTGGTGGGCTTCTCTGACAGCAGCAACACGTCGCTGGGTAAAAAAGGCGAGACCCTGGCGGATACCATTTCAGTGATCAGCACCTACGTCGACGCGATTGTGATGCGTCACCCGCAGGAGGGCGCGGCGCGCCTGGCAACCGAGTTTTCCGGCGGCATTCCGGTGCTGAACGCCGGTGACGGTGCCAACCAGCACCCAACGCAGACGCTGCTGGATCTGTTCACCATTCAGGAGACGCAGGGCAAGCTTGAGAACCTGAATATCGCCATGGTTGGCGACCTGAAGTATGGCCGCACCGTCCACTCCCTGACCCAGGCGCTGGCGAAATTTAACGGCAACCGCTTCTACTTCATTGCCCCGGAGGCGCTGGCGATGCCGCAGTACATTCTCGACATGCTGGACGAGAAAGGCATTGCGTGGAGCCTGCATGCCAGCATCGAAGAGGTGATGAGCCACGTGGATATTCTGTACATGACCCGCGTGCAGAAAGAGCGTCTGGATCCGTCCGAATACGCCAACGTGAAGGCGCAGTTCGTGCTGCGCGCCAGCGACCTGGAAGGCGCGCGCGACAACATGAAGGTGCTGCATCCGCTGCCGCGCATCGATGAGATCACCACAGACGTGGATAAAACGCCGCACGCCTGGTACTTCCAGCAGGCCGGGAACGGCATCTTCGCTCGCCAGGCGTTACTGGCACTGGTTCTGAATCGCGAATTAGCTCTGTAAGGGGAGACGACCATGACACACGATAACAAACTCCAGGTTGAAGCCATCAAGCGTGGCACCGTGATTGACCATATCCCTGCGCAGGTGGGCTTTAAGCTGCTGACGCTGTTCAAACTGACCGAAACTGACCAGCGCATCACCATCGGCCTGAACCTGCCGTCGGGCGAGATGGGCCGCAAAGACCTGATCAAAATCGAGAACACCTTCCTGACCGACGAGCAGGTTAACCAGCTGTCGCTGTACGCGCCGGACGCCACCGTCAACCGCATCGACGAGTACGAAGTGGTCGGCAAATCCCGCCCGAGCCTACCAGAACGTATCGCAAGCGTGCTGGTCTGCCCGAACAGCAACTGCATCAGTCACGCTGAGCCGGTTTCCTCCAGTTTCGCAGTGAAAAAGCGCGCGAATGACATCGCACTCAAATGCAAATACTGCGAAAAAGAGTTTTCTCATTATGTGGTGCTGGCCAACTAATTGAGGTTGGTAATGAAATCCCGGCTGTTATAATGGCCGGGAACATTCTTAACGCTGTAATTCTGGAGAAAACATGAGCAAAGTACTCGCGACGGAAAATGCACCAGCCGCTATCGGCCCTTACGTTCAGGGCGTTGATCTGGGCAGCATGATCATCACTTCAGGTCAGATCCCCGTAAACCCAAAAACCGGCGCGGTGCCGGAAGATGTCGCGGCGCAGGCGCGTCAGTCGCTGGAAAACGTGCAGGCTATCGTGGAATCTGCCGGCCTGAAAGTGGGTGATATCGTGAAAACCACCGTGTTCGTGAAGGATCTGAACGATTTCGCGACCGTTAACGCCACCTACGAAGCGTTCTTCACCGAGCATAACGCCACCTTCCCGGCGCGCTCCTGCGTGGAAGTGGCGCGTCTGCCAAAAGACGTGAAAATTGAAATCGAAGCGATTGCCGTTCGTCGCTAATTCGCTTTGGCGATGAAAAAAGGCAGCCCAGGCTGCCTTTTTTGTTGCTTGCTACTGATTCCGCGTGGCGCGCAGCAGCGTCTCCAGCGGGTACACCGCCGCAATCACCACTTCGTCCTGCACCTTCGCCGCGTTATCCAGCTCGCTCTGAATCGAGGCGATCTCTTTGTCATCCAGCGTGCCCTGACGCGCCACCAGGTCGGTGAGCCGCAGGCCAATCGACGCCAGCTTATCCACCTCCTGGATCACCGGCTTCATCGCCTTCAGCTGATAGCTGTTTTCGCTTAAGGCCAGCGCGTCGCTGGTGTTGCTCTGCCAGCGGTTAAAGACGTGGCGCAGGGCGTCGGCGCTTTCCGTGTCTTCCGCATCGCTCACCAGACGGTCCGCCCACTTGTGCATCTGGCGCACGGTGGTGCTTTCGGCGTTCAGCGCATCAGCAAAGCGGTTGAGCGGCTCGAACTGATGGTAGTTTCCGGCCTGGAACTTCAGGTGCTGGCGGGTGTAATACTGAGCCGGTTCAATCGCCTGTGCGAGGACCTGCAGCGGCAGGGTGTCGGCATTACCGGCGAGGCGCGTGAACTGCACCTGCTGCTGGGTATGCTGCTGCAGCCCGACCGACACCGTCGACCAGCTGTCCATCGCCTGCAGGCGGGTGTACATGTTGTCGACGTCGTTGACGTCCTGCGCGGACCAGAGCCGCTCCGCCACCGCAAACGTACGTGGCCACAGGCGAATATCCAGCACCGGCGCCACCACGTTTTCCGCCCACAGCGCCGCTTCGCCGCCGAGCAGGTTGGACTGGTTCGCCACGTCCGGCACGACGGGCGGAACGCCTTTCGGCACGTCGTCCAGACGCGTGCCGCTAATCGGATAGCGCGTATTCCCGACGAGGAAATAACCGGAGAGTTTGTCGTTATCAACGGTGACAACCGGGCGCGTTTCGCCCATCCAGGTATCGACGGTGAAGGTCACCTGATTGTCATCCCGCCATTCAATATCCTGCACCGCGCGGCGGGATTTCCCGGCAAAATCAATAAACCCGCGCCAGCCGGCATCCCCTTTCACCAGCGTGAAGCTCCCCTCCACCGGCTTGCCCTTCAGGCGCGGCATGGAGAAGGCCCAGCTCTGGGCGCTGTCGGTGTCCGCTATCACGTCCACGCCGTTTAACCCCTGCGGGACGATCTCGTTGCGGTAGTGATAGGCGGTGGACTGGGGCTGGTCGAGATAAAAGCCGGTCGACAGAATGCCCTTGTAGCCGTTCTGCGCCACCTGCCCCAGCGCGTCCTGGCCCTGCCAGGACTGGATCAGAATGCTTTTCGGCAGATCGGGATGGTAGATCTCATCCCAGCCGACCATCTGGCGGTGATGCTTCTCGAGGATCGTTTCCAGCCTGCGGTTGAAGTACGCCTGCAGCGCGTGGCTGTCCGCCAGCCTGTTGTCGCGCATAAACTGCTGGATGGCCGGATTCGCTTTCCACTGGCTGTCGTCCACCTCGTCACCGCCGATGTGCAGATACGGATCGGGGAAGATCGCCGCCAGTTCGCTGACCATCGCGTCGGCAAAAGCGTAAGTTGCGTCTTTTGTCGGATCCAGCACCGGCTTCAGCACGCCCCAGTGGCGTTCCATGGCGTACGGCCCCGGCGCGCTCATTAGCTCCGGGTAGGCCACGGCAATCGCCGAGGCGTGGCCCGGCATGTCGATCTCCGGCACCACGCGAATGCCGCGCTCGGCGGCGTAACGCACCACCTCACGCATCTGCTCAGGCGTGTAGAACAGCCCGTCGCTGGCAAGCTGGGTTAATTTTGGATAACGCTTCGAGCTGAAGCGCCAGCCCTGGTCGTCGGTCAAATGCCAGTGCAGCACGTTGAGCTTCGCCGCGGCCATGCCGTCGATCTGGCGTTTGATATCCGGCAGCGGGAGAAAGTGGCGTGCCGAATCGAGCAGCAGCCCGCGCCAGGGGAAACGCGGCGAATCTTCAATGGTAACCCACGGCAGAGAGGTATTTTCCGCCCCGTTCTGCATCAGCTGGAGCAGGGTTTCCATGGCGCGCAAGGCACCGAAGCGGGTGTTGGCGGAGATATCGACGCCGTTGGCGTCCACCGTGAGCTTATAGGTTTCATCGCTGTCCGGCAGCGGCTGCGGCTTCACCTTTTTAGCGATGGCGATGCGGATAGTTGGTTTGTCTGGATTTTCAGCCTGAGGCTGCAGCGTCCAGCCGGTTTGCAGGGCGATGCGCTGGCGCAGTCGGTTGACGGCGTCACCGAGATCGTCCCCGCTGACGCTTACAGAAACGTTGTTGCTGAGCACCAGTGCGCCCTGGGTGGTCGGGCGTTCGACCTTCGCAGGCCAGGGCATTAAGGGGAGATCCCCTGCCGGGGCGGCAAAGGCAGAGGCGCCGAGCATCAGCCCGGCGGTTAAGAGACTGTACCGTAACATGAATGTTCCTTATCTGACGGGCCAAATAAAGGCAAAACATTCTGTTAACATGCGCTCATTTTGTCGTCAAGCGAATGCGCCGACGGAGATCACAGGTTGTTGAATTTGGGAGGAAAGCTATTGCCCGGTGGCGCTGCGCTTACCGGGCCTACGTTTCGGGAGTAGGCCGGGTAAGGCGAAGCCGCCACCCGGCAAACATAACTTACTGCCACCCATACCGACGCGCATAGAACCCTTTCACCATCTGGGTCAGCACCATATAACCGGCGAGGATCGCCACCAGCCACGGGAAGTAGCTCAGCGGCAGCGCCTGCAGCTGCAGGTAGCTTGCCAGCAGTGAGAACGGCAGCGCGATGCCGAGCGCCATCACAATCCCCGTCATCATAATCAGCGGCCACGCGGCACGGCTCTGGATAAACGGAATGCGGCGCGTGCGGATCATATGCACAATCAGCGTCTGGGACAGCAGACCTACCACGAACCAGCCGGACTGGAACAGCGTCTGGTGTTCCGGGGTGTTGGCGTGGAACACAAACCACATCAGGCAGAAGGTCAGGATGTCGAAGATGGAGCTGATCGGGCCAAAGAACAGCATAAAGCGCCCAAGATCTGCCGGGTTCCAGTGCTGCGGCTTCTGGATCTGCTCGTCGTCCACGTTATCAAACGGGATCGCCACCTGAGACACGTCGTACATCAGGTTCTGGATCAGCAGGTGCAGCGGCAGCATCGGCAGGAACGGCAGAAACGCGCTCGCCACCAGCACGCTGAAGACGTTACCGAAGTTGGAGCTGGCGGTCATCTTGATGTACTTGAGCATATTGGCAAAGGTACGGCGCCCTTCGATCACGCCCTCCTCCAGCACCATCAGGCTCTTTTCCAGCAGAATGATATCCGCCGCTTCGCGGGCAATATCGACCGCCCCGTCTACGGAGATACCGATATCCGCCGCACGCAGGGCGGGCGCATCGTTGATGCCGTCGCCCATGAAGCCCACCACGTGCCCTTCTCGCTTAAGCAGGGTGACGATGCGCTCTTTGTGCATCGGCGTCAGGCGGGCAAACAGCGTGGTGCGCTGGGCAAGCTTCGCCAGTTCGTCATCAGAGAGATGTTCAATATCGCTCCCCACCACCACGTCGCCCGCGTCCAGCCCCACCTCGTGGCACACTTTGGCCGCCACCAGCTCGCTGTCGCCGGTGAGGATTTTCACGGTAATACCGCTCGCCTTCAGCGCCTTCAGCGCCGGGGCGGTGGTCTCTTTCGGCGGATCGAGGAAGGCGATGTAGCCCTCGAGGATCAGATCGGATTCGTCGATACGCTGATAGTCCCCCTCACGCGCGGGCAGGAACTTGCTCGCCACCGCCACCACGCGCAGCCCCTGACGGTTCAGGTTGTCGGTGACGCGCTTGATGCGGCGCAGCATGGTGTCGTCCAGCGGCACGATGTCGCCGTTATAGCGCACCTGCGTCGACACGTTGAGGATCTCCTGCAGCGCCCCTTTGCAGATCAGCTGATGCACGTTCGGCTGCTCGCTCACCACCACCGACATACGGCGGCGCTCAAAGTCGAACGGGATCTCATCCACCTTCTGCCAGCGGCCGGAGAGCGTACGGGCGGCCTCCTCGTCCACGCCTTCCAGCACGGCGACGTCGAGCAGGTTTTTCAGCCCGGTCTGGTAATGGCTGTTCAGCCACGCGCTGTGCAGCACGCGCTCGCTGGTTTTGCCGGAGATATCGGTGTGGTTCTCCAGCACGATTTTGTCCTGCGTCAGAGTGCCGGTTTTATCGGTGCAGAGAATGTCCATCGCGCCAAAGTTCTGAATGGCGTCGAGGTGTTTGACGATCACCTTCTGTTTAGAGAGCTTCACCGCCCCGCGCGCCAGCGTAGAGGTCACAATCATCGGCAGCATTTCCGGCGTTAAGCCGACGGCCACGGAGAGCGCAAACAGCGCCGCTTCCCACCAGTCGCCTTTGGTGTAGCCGTTGATCAGCAGCACGATCGGCGTCATCACCATCATAAAGCGGATCAGCAGCATGCTGACGCGGCCAATCCCTTTCTGGAAGGCATTCGGCTCGCTTTCCTGCTCGCTGACGCGCCCGGCAAGCTGACCAAACCAGGTGTTGCCCCCGGTGGCGGTGACAATCGCCTGCGCGGTGCCGCTGACGACCGTGGTCCCCATAAAGCACAGGGTGTCGCACTCGAGCGGGTTCATCTGCTGCGGGTCGCGGCTGCGCGCCACCTTCTCAACGGGCAGGGATTCGCCGGTCAGGGAAGCCTGCGCCACAAACAGATCGCGCGCCTGGATGATGCGTAAATCCGCCGGGATCATGTCCCCCGCGGCCAGCTTCACCAGATCGCCCGGCACCAGCTGGTCAATAGGCAATTCCACCCAGGCGTTTTCGCCGAGATCGTTGATCACGCGCGAGACGGTCGCGGTGTTGCTGACCATCGCCTTCAGGGCGTCCGCCGCTTTGGTGGAGCGGGACTCCTGAATAAAGTTCAGCAGCGTGGAGATGCCCACCATCAGGGCAATCACCCCTGCGGCAAACAGATCTTCCGTCGCGTAGGAGATGAGGCCGAGCACGGTCAGCAGCAGGTTGAACGGGTTGCGGTAGCAGAGCCACAGATGCACCCACCACGGAGACGGCTTCTGCGCCGGAATGAGGTTATCGCCATGCACGGCGCGGATTTTTTCCACTTCTGCCGCATTCAGCCCTTCCGGGTGCCCGCCAAAGGCGCGCCAGACTTCGTTTTCATCCATCGCCGCCACGTTCAGGCAGCGTTCGGTCAGGGACGCGGGGATCGCCGCCCCCGCCATGTTTTTGGCGTTTGGCAGCGGGTCGCGCTGAACAAGACGGTGTGGCAGGTGGCGGCTCAGCAGGGCCTGCAGCTGCCGGGTGATATTTTTAAACATCGTCATTCCTCCGCATCCGCAAAGGCGGACGCAGCATTTCCTTCAGGCGTGGCAAAGCCGTACCTGAGAGGCACTCAATTTTTCAAGCAGGAACGTTTGGAACGCTGCTGCCTCACATCACCGGTGAGTCAGCAACAGGCTGGCTTACCGGAAAGAACGCATTCTCCCGTTCAGGAGAGGTGTGGGATCGGGATCCATGAAGCCTCCGGTAAGTAAAAAGTAGGGTGTCGCCGCGCAGTATAAGGATTTAAGCGTACCCTTTTTGATGATTCGGGCGGTATTATACCCCCCTGCAAATAAACCGAACGTAAACCAGATTTAGCCCATAGCGAAATCGCGCTATAGCATTAGGCTCAATTCATTACATTGTCGTTGTTACAGGGAATACAGCATGCAGAACCGCCTTACGATTAAAGACATCGCGCGTTTAAGCGGCGTGGGGAAATCGACCGTCTCACGCGTGCTGAACAACGAAAGCGGCGTCAGCGAACGCACCCGCGAGCGCGTTGAGGCGGTCATGAATCAGCACGGCTTTTCCCCTTCCCGCTCCGCGCGCGCCATGCGCGGGCAGAGTGACAAAGTGGTCGCCATCATTGTCTCGCGTCTGGATTCTCTGTCTGAAAACCTCGCCGTGCAGACCATGCTGCCCGCCTTCTACGAGCAGGGATATGACCCGATCATGATGGAGAGCCAGTTCTCGCCCCAGCTGGTGGAAGAGCATCTGGGGATGCTTCAGCGGCGCAACATTGACGGCGTGGTGCTGTTCGGCTTTACCGGCATCAAAGACGAGATGCTGAAACCCTGGCAGCCGTCGCTGGTGCTGCTGGCGCGCGATGCCCACGGTTTTGCCTCCGTCTGCTATGACGACGAGGGCGCGATTATCACCCTGATGCAGCGCCTGTTTGACGAAGGTCATCGCCACATCAGCTTCCTCGGCGTACCGCACGCGGACGTTACCACCGGCAAGCGACGCCATGAGGCCTATCTGGCGTTTTGCAAAAAGCACAACCTCTCCGCCGTGGCCTCCCTGCCGGGGCTGGGCATGAAGCAGGGCTACGAGCAGGTCGCCAGCGTCCTGACGCCGCAGACCACCGCGCTGGTGTGCGCCACGGATACGCTGGCGCTGGGCGCGAGTAAATATCTGCAGGAGCAGCGTATCGACGGTCTGCAGGTGGCGAGCGTCGGCAGCACGCCGCTGATGAAGTTTTTGCACCCGGAGATCATCACCGTCGATCCGGGCTACGCTGAGTCCGGCAGACAGGCCGCCGCGCAGCTGATCGAGCAGATCAACGGGCGCGCAGAGCCGCGTCAGATCGTTATTCCTGCCCACCTTTCATAACCCCCACCAATCGGTTTATTGTGATCTTCGCCCGATTTCGGGAACGTTCCCATTTTCGCCGTCACGCTGAAGGAGTAGGCTTGCGCTCAGGTCATTACACCCCCTCACCATCTGTCATGAGGTTTCATGATGAGTAAAGTCAAACAAGCAGATATTGATCAGCTGATCGTCCTGGTCGGCGGCCGCGAAAACATCGCAACCGTTAGCCATTGCATTACCCGCCTGCGCTTCGTTCTGAACGATCCGGCCAAAGCGAACCCGAAGGCGATTGAAGAGCTTTCCATGGTAAAAGGCTGCTTCACCAACGCCGGTCAGTTCCAGGTGGTGATTGGTACTGAAGTGGGCGATTACTATCAGGCTCTGCTGGCGACCACCGGGCACAGCGCGGCGGATAAAGAGCAGGCCAAGAAGGCTGCGCGCCAGAATATGAAGTGGCACGAGCAGCTGATTTCCCACTTCGCGGAGATCTTCTTCCCGCTGCTGCCGGCGCTGATCAGCGGAGGCCTGATTTTAGGCTTCCGTAACGTCATCGGCGACGTGCCGATGAGCGACGGCAAGACCCTGGCGCAGATGTACCCGGCGCTGAAAACCGTGTACGACTTCCTGTGGCTGATTGGCGAAGCGATCTTCTTCTATCTGCCGGTCGGGATTTGCTGGTCCGCAGTGCGCAAGATGGGCGGTACGCCGATCCTCGGTATTGTACTCGGCGTCACGTTGGTCTCTCCGCAGTTAATGAACGCTTACTTACTTGGTCAACAGGTGCCGGAGGTTTGGAACTTTGGCCTGTTTACCATCGCCAAAGTGGGCTATCAGGCGCAGGTCATTCCGGCCCTGCTGGCGGGCCTGGCGCTGGGCTTTATTGAAACCCGACTGAAACGCATCGTGCCGGATTACCTTTATCTGGTGGTGGTGCCGGTGTGCTCGCTGATTCTGGCGGTCTTCCTGGCGCATGCCTTTATCGGTCCGTTTGGCCGCATGATTGGCGACGGCGTGGCCTTCGCGGTGCGTCACCTGATGACCGGCAGCTTCGCCCCGATTGGCGCCGCGCTGTTTGGCTTCCTGTACGCCCCGCTGGTGATCACCGGCGTGCACCAGACCACGCTGGCGATTGATATGCAGATGATCCAGAGCCTCGGCGGCACGCCGGTCTGGCCGATTATCGCCCTGTCTAACATTGCCCAGGCGTCCGCGGTGACCGGCATCATTATCGTCAGCCGCAAGCACAACGAACGCGAGATCTCCGTTCCGGCGGCCATCTCCGCCTACCTCGGCGTCACCGAACCGGCAATGTACGGTATCAACCTGAAATACCGCTTCCCGATGCTCTGCGCGATGATCGGTTCCGGTCTGGCAGGCCTGGTGTGTGGACTGAACGGCGTGATGGCGAACGGGATTGGCGTCGGCGGCCTGCCGGGCATCCTCTCCATCCAGCCCGCTTACTGGCAGGTGTTTGCCCTGGCAATGGCCATCGCCATTATCGTCCCAATGGCGCTGACCACCGTGGTTTACCAGCGTAAGTTCCGTCAGGGCTCGCTACAGATTGTTTAACTTCACCTTTCGGGGCGCAGTTGCGCCCCTTCGCATTTGCAGGAACGCATTATGAATACCCTTCCTCACTGGTGGCAGAACGGCGTTATCTATCAGATCTATCCCAAGAGCTTCCAGGACACCACCGGCAGCGGCACCGGCGATTTACGCGGCGTGACGCAGCGTCTGGACTATCTTAAAACCCTCGGCATTGACGCCATCTGGCTGACGCCGTTTTATATCTCTCCGCAGGTGGACAACGGCTACGACGTGGCGAACTACACCGCCATCGATCCGGCCTACGGCACGCTGGATGATTTCGACGAGCTGGTCGCTGAGGCGCACGCGCGCGGCATTCGCATCGTGCTGGACATGGTGTTTAACCACACCTCCACGCAGCACGCCTGGTTCCGCGAGTCGCTGAACAAAGCGAGCCCGTACCGCCAGTTCTACATCTGGCGAGACGGCACGCCGGAGCAGTTGCCCAACAACTGGCGCTCCAAGTTTGGCGGCAACGCCTGGCGCTGGCACGCGGAGAGCGAACAGTATTACCTGCACCTGTTCGCCCCGGAGCAGGCGGATCTCAACTGGGAGAATCCGGCCGTGCGCGCCGAGCTGAAAAAGGTGTGCGAGTTCTGGGCCGATCGCGGCGTCGACGGCCTGCGTCTGGATGTCATTAACCTGATTTCGAAAGATCAGGATTTCCCGAATGACGAGACGGGTGACGGTCGCCGCTTCTACACTGACGGGCCGCGCATCCATGAATATCTGCAGGAGATGAGCCGCGACGTCTTTACCCCGCGCAACCTGATGACGGTAGGCGAGATGTCCTCGACCTCGCTGGAGAACTGCCAGCAGTATGCTTCTCTCGACGGGCGCGAGCTGTCGATGACCTTTAACTTCCATCATCTGAAGGTGGACTACCCGGGCGGCGAAAAGTGGACGCTGGCGAAGCCGGACTTCGTGGCGCTGAAAACCCTCTTCCGCCACTGGCAGCAGGGGATGCACAACAAAGCCTGGAATGCGCTGTTCTGGTGTAACCACGATCAGCCGCGCATCGTGTCGCGCTTCGGTGACGAAGGAGAATACCGGGTTCACGCCGCGAAAATGCTCGGCATGGTGCTGCACGGGATGCAGGGCACGCCGTATATCTATCAGGGTGAAGAGCTTGGCATGACCAACCCGCACTTCAGCCGCATCACCGATTACCGCGACGTGGAAAGTCTGAACATATTCGCCGAACTGCGCGCCAGCGGCCGCGAGCCGGATGAATTACTGGCGATTCTGGCGAGCAAGTCCCGCGACAACGGGCGAACCCCAATGCAGTGGGACGCGTCGCACAATGCGGGCTTTACCGAGGGCGAGCCGTGGATTGGGGTCTGCGATAACTACGAAACCGTGAACGCCCGCGCGGCGCTGGACGATGCGGATTCGGTGTTCTACACCTATCAGTCGCTGATTCGCCTGCGCAAAACCCTCCCGGTGCTGACGTGGGGAGATTATGAGGATCTCCTGCCGGAACACCCTTCCCTGTGGTGCTATCGCCGCCAGTGGCAGGGGCAGACGCTGATGGTGGTGGCGAACCTGAGCCGGGAACGCCAGCAGTGGCAGCCGGACCCGGTACAGGGCGCGTGGCGGGTCGCTCTCGGCAACTATGATGACGTTCCCTCCCGCCCCAATGCGCGGCTATTGCGCCCGTTTGAAGCCATCTGGTGGGTGCAGGAATAAATACCAGGAGATACAGCATGCTGTATCTCCTTTTTTATGTTTAGCGATACGCTAAATGTACGACGATAACTTTTACATCACGCTGTGCCAAAAATAAAAATAGCCCTGCCAATTAAATAACCTCGGCAGGATATGATGAAAAAGACAATTATTAAAGCAACGTGTATTAGCGCATTATTATTAAGCACGCAGGGATGGTGCGGAAATACATCCGTCGACCTTCGATTTGGCCATAATACGCGCTCAGACGTAAATGATTCACGTATTAAGGTCATGCATCAGGCAAATAACGGTTTTTACTTCTCCGTTGAAGCCGCACAAAACCACAACGATACCTTTTTTGGTGATACCGACCGATATAATCCCGATGACAAAGGGTTAACGGAAGCTGCACAGGAGATTGAAACGCGCTGGCGCTTCGATCTGGGTAATGGCTTCGCCGTTGCGCCTGGCATGGTGACGGTTTTCACCGCCAGCAATACCCATTACCGCCCTTTTATTCAGGGCTGGAAAGCGTTCGATAACGGTCTGAACCTCTCCGCCCGTTACCGTTATAACACCGTCAATGACGCACACAGCGACAAAGAAGTAGACGGCAGCGGCTACACCCGCCGCCAGTCACACCAGTTCGACATTTGGTTCGCGTATAACATTGGCAAATTCGGTATGTCCTACAACCCGCGCTTCCGCTGGCAGGATGATGTCGATCAGGGAACCGGGGATGACACCTACTGGGAGCATACCGTTGCGTTCAACTACAAGCTCGACGATGGCTGGACGCCTTACGTCGAGCTGGTTTCACTGGATAAAACCTACATCACTGCCGATGGCAGTCATGAAAATGATTATGCCGTACGTCTGGGGATAGTGAAGCAGCTCTGACGGTCTGACTACACCGTATCGTGCTGCAGCAGCCTGCAGCCGATACGGTCCACGGCGCTTAACAGTTCAAGCTGCCCTTCCCGCTGATACAGCGATACCGCGTTAATGTCGATCGGTAACGGCCAGCATAGCGATGAGATCGCCGCCAGTGTCGATCCCTCGCGAGTAATCGCAATAATCTTTAACCCTTTGCGCAACGCGTTACGCGCCATTTCAATCAGCGACTGCGTCTCCCCGGATTTACTGATCAGCACCAGCGTCCCCTTCGATACCCGTGTCAGCTGGTGCATGTCATTCAAAATAAGGTGCGGCAGGCTCGCCAGCGATAAAAATCGCGACAGGTAATTGAGGCTGGTGAGCGAGGCTCCCCGTGCGTACAGATAGATATGGCTGGAATGGGTAAGCAACCCGGACACCTCCGCCACAATATCGTCCGCCTGCGGCCCTACGTCAGGCTCTACAGGTGCGGGTGTAAAATGATCGCGCAAAAAACGATACCGAAGCTCGGTATAACTTTTATAGCCCATTTTTTTACACACACGATTAACGGAAGTTGTCGTCGTAAAGGTATCACGGGCAATCTCTTTTGCCGATATATTAGAAATATTACACGCGTGATGCTGAATGTATTCAAATATCAAACGTTCACTTCCCTGGAATGAATTCATAAATTACGCCCTGTTTAATCCCGACATGATATTAACACAACGAAAAAATAGTCTCTGGAAGACGCTTCACACATTGCATTTACGCGTATCACGATACGTAATTAGTATTAGCAAACATTAAAAACCGGTTTAGGTTCTCTTTATACTTTCCCTGTTTTCACATCCAGGGAATTATGACAATGACGAAACGAAAAGTTGTCGCGGTGACGGCCTGCCCGACAGGCATTGCGCACACCTTTATGGCGGCGAATAAAATTACTACATGGGCTAAAGAGCACAATATCGAGGTAAAGGTCGAAACGCAGGGCAGCGACGGCGTTAAAAACCGCTTAACGAAGCAGGACATCGCCTCCGCCACGGCCATTATTCTGGCAACCGACGTCCCCATTCAGGATGCCGAGCGCTTTGAAAACATTCCTCACCTTCAGACCCGTACGCAAGAGCTGATCAAGCATACCGATCGCTATCTGCGTCAGGCGCTGGCCATGGAAAAAAGCATCACCACTGTCGTACATGAAGACGATCTACAGCGTTCGGCTTACCAGATTTTTATCGGCCATATCATGGCAGCCATCAGCTATATGCTGCCGGTGGTGGTCATGGGCGGGCTGATGATGGCGACGGCTAAAATTACCGGCCAGTTTATTAACATCGAACATTCGCCGTTCAGCGTGCTGGATAAAGTGGGCTTTATGACCATCAAGTTCATGTATCCGGTTTTCGCTATGTATCTGGCATTTTCCATTGCCGGCAAACCGGCGCTGATCCCCGGGCTTATCGGCGGCATCATGTCAGACGAGGTCTACAAGCGCTTCTTCGATATCGAAGGCTTTATGCCGTCCGGCTTCTTTGGCGCGATTGGCATCGGCTTCTTTGTAGGCTATCTGGTGCGCTGGCTGAATGATTCCATTCACGTCCGCCAGCAGCTCACCACCATTAAGACCATGCTGATCGTCCCGCTGATCACCGGCATTACGCTGGTGATGGTCATGGAATACCTGATCAACCCGATTTTTGGCTCGCTTAACCAGCTGATGGTGGTCTTTTTTACCTCGGCAGGTGACACCGGGCGCGGATTCTATTCCGCGATGATCGCCGCGGGCACCGCGTTCGACCTGGGCGGTCCGGTCAACAAGGCGGCAGGCTCGGTCGCGCTCGGCCTGAATGGCATGAGCGAAACGTTTGATCTCACCGCCCGCGAACTCTCCATCGTGATCCCCTCTATTGGCGTCGGCTTTGCGGCGTTTCTCAACGGCCGCTTTGGACTACCGGATGTCTTCAGCCGGGAAGAGAAAACCGTCGGGAGTACCTCGTTGCTGCTGGGCGTGATTGGGATCTCCGAAGGCGCGATCCCGTTCATCCTGAAAAACCCACGTCTGATCCCGGTGTTCATGACCGGTGCCGTTGCCGGCACGCTAATCGCCATTGCACTTGGCGTGAAGCAGACGCTGCCTCTGCCTGCCATCTGGGGCTGGCCGCTGGCAACCAATGTGGTGGGCTACCTGGCGAGCGTCTTTATTGGCGCACTGATTTGCGCCCTGGGCGTGCTCTATGTCAGCCCAAAGAACGCCAGGTAAGGGGAACGTCATGAATCAGATCCACGTCATTGCCCATACGCACTGGGATCAGGAGTGGTATTTCACCCGTCAGGACAGCATGGTGCTGGCATCCTATAACTTTGCGGATGTCATCGACACGCTGGAGCTGGACCCCGCTTACAGCTGCTATCACCTTGACGGACAGATGGCGGTAGTGGAGGACTTTCTCGCCATCAATCCCGATTATCGCGCCAGGCTGGAAACCCTCGTCAAAGAGAAAAGAATCTTTGTGGGGCCATGGTATACCCAGACGGACACCTACAACGTGCATGGCGAATCCATTATTCGCAATCTCAAGTACGGCATTTTCGCCGCCCGCGCGCTGGGGCATGCTATGCAGGTCGGGTACCTTCCGGACACCTTTGGCCACAATGCTCAGATGCCCACCATTTTGCAGGGCTGCAATATCGACAATATCGTCTTCTGGCGCGGCATCGATCACGACAGACAAGCGAAAAGCAGCCAGTTCCTCTGGCGCGCGCCGTCTGGGGCGACCGTTATCGCCTGCGCGATGGCATTCGGTTATGGCGCAGCTAAAAACATGCGTTCAGACGCGAGCCATCTGCAGGGAAAAATCTTCCCGATGGTCAATCTCCTGCGTTCACGGGCCGGGATAAACGACCTGCTCCTCCCCTGCGGCGGCGATCAGGTCTGCATCGACCCGGCGCTGCCGGAAATTCTGCAGGTCGCCAGCGCACGCTCTCCCGATGGGGATCGATACGTTATCAGTTCGCTGGAGCGCTACGTCGACATTCTGCGCGCGCAGCGTGAACAGTTTGAAGGCTGGGAAGGGGAGCTGAAATCGCCGCGCTACACCCGCATCCATAAAACGATCGGCTCCGTGCGCTACGACATAAAAAAGAAAAATGATGAGGTGGAGCAGTTCATCCTGCGGCAGCTGGAGCCGACAATCGCTATGGCTCGCCATCAGGGGATTGCGGTCAACCTCTCTGTGGTCGATACGCTCTGGAAGAAGCTGTTGCGAAGCCATGCCCACGACTCTATCGGCGGCTGTAATAGCGATACCACCAACCGCGACATACTGCATCGGCTGGAGCAAACCGAACAGCTGTGCCACAGCCTGTGGAACCTGGTGGTAAAAACCCTGGTCGCCGCCTGCGCTCAGGAAAATGACCTGCTGATTTTCAACCCGCTGGGCACCCCAACGCAGCGCGTAGTGATAACCACCCTGTATAGCCGTGCTGATAATATCGCCCTGACATATCAGGGGCAGCCCATCTCTTTCGACGTCCTGAAAAGAGACATTCTGCCCGGCGGAACGGCGATCTCCCTTAGCGCTGAAGGCGAATGTGAAACGCCCCTTCCTCCCTATTATCGCTGGCACGTTGCTGTGAAGACACCGGTTCTGCCGCCGGTCGGCTATCTCAGCGTTAACGTTAACGATGACCCGGCGCCTTTCCAGCAGCAGGAACAGACAAAGGGCAGCGAGATAGAGAATGCGCATTATCGATTAACGCTGGACGCCGGAACGCTCACCCTGCACGACAAACGCAGCGGCAGATGCATTCCCTCTTTCTTTACTCTCGAAGACTGCGCGGATGCGGGCGACAGCTACGATTTCTCACCGCTTGCGGGCGACACGCCGACGCGGTGCGACCAGTTCACGCTCGTCGACTGCCTGAAAACGCCGCTTGTCGAAAAGCTGATTGTGGAAGCCACCCTGCTTCTTCCGCCGGATCTCGCAGACCGTCAAGAAAATGCCCGAACGCCGTTATCCCTTCGTCTGGCGTGTGAATTACGCGATGACGATCCGAACCTGTATGTGGACAGCTCGCTGGAAAACAGCCACTGCGATCACCGGCTACGTTTGCTGATTAACAGCGATATTCACACCCGCCACGCAATCGCCTCGCAGCCCTTCGCGATAATCGAGCGCGAAACGGGGTCTCACGCTGAAGAGTGGCAGGAACACTATCGCGAAATGCCCGTGGATATCGAAACCAGCGAGGGAATCATCGCTGTCGCACAAGCGGGCAAAGCGCTGGTGGTGAATAGCCGCGGCATGAAGGAGTTTCAGATAATCGGCGACGCACCGGCTACGGTTGCCCTGACGCTGTTTAAATCAACGGGCGTGCTGGGACGCAGCGATCTCGACTGGCGACCGGGCCGGGCATCCGGCATCAATAATACGGTGGTCGAGACCCCCGATGCCCAGTTGCTGAAACCGTTGCGCTTCTCCTTCACCGTCGCGCTGGCCGATAGCGCCGATCACCTCACGCTTCGCCAGCTGGAAAATCAGACAGCGGGACAGCCCTTCACCTATCAACGGCAAACGCTGCACACGCTCGATCACCGTCTTGAGCGCTTTTCGTTGCGTCTGCCCGACCGCAGGCTTCCGGCAGAATTCTCATTATTGTACCTGCCGGAGCCGCTCATCCTCTCTGCCTTGCCCCATGCGCAGCAGTCGCAGGGTACGGTCGTTCGCGTGTTTAACGCCGGCACGGAGCCCGTTCCCGTCCCGGCAAGCCTGGAGGGGTTTCGTCAGATCAACTATCTGGAAGAGCCGGTGCAGCCGGTAATGGCTATTCCCCCTTTCGCGACCTGCGATTTTTTAATGGAGGCTTAATATGAACCTGCTTGCATTGACGCATCCCGATCTGGTTTTTATCAACCCGCCGCACCGTTCGCCTGAAGCGCTAATACGCTGGCTCGCCGAACCGCTCGCCAGGCAAAAAATCATCAGTGATGAAGAAACGTTCATCCAGAGCGTGTTACAACGCGAAAGTGAAGGTCCTACCGCGCTGGGTGAAGCGCTCGCCGTCCCGCACGGTAAAACCGAGGCGGTGCAGCAGGCGGCGTTTTGTCTGGCCCTCTTCGATGACCCGATACGCTGGCCGGGGCTGGACGGTGATGAAGAGGTGAGAATGGTTTTCCTGCTCGCCATTCCGCCCGCGGAAGCAGGGAGTACCCATATGCAGCTGCTGACGACGCTGACCTGTTTATTGACGGAAGATCGGGTGCGTGAGCGACTGCTGGCGGCGCGCACCCGGGAAGAGGCGATGTCCGCGCTGAGTGCTGAAGAACCACAAAAACAGGACGATGCTCCTGAACGCTCCTTTCTCATCCCGGCGGTGCTGGGCAGTATCGCAACCGCAGCCTTTTTGCAGGCGGGACTGAGCTGGATCTGCGGGGGGAGTTAAATGAACAGCGCTTAGCACACACCGTGCTGAGCGCTTGTTTTTGTTGAATAATTAATCAGATTTTTCTCGCCCGCCTTTACAATCGCTGAAGCGCCCGTCGTTTGTACTCTCGTCTTTTTACTTTGTTCTGCATCAAATAAATCGCAAACATGTTTGATGCAAATCACTATATGTAGCACTTAAAATGCACGCCGACCCAACATCTTGTATTTATCGTCTACTATTCCAACAACAAGACGGCGCTTACGCTGGCCGGAATTGTGGATAACACGAGCTGGGAACGCGGGAAGTCTTTGGCCTGGCGGGAAATGCGTCCGGTGAATACTTCTCCACCTCTGTGGATAACCTGTTTTTAAAAATGGAGTGATCATGACACCGCATGTGATGAAACGTGATGGCTGTAAAGTGCCGTTTAAATCAGAGCGCATCCAGGAAGCCATTCTGCGTGCAGCTAAAGCAGCGGGAGTCGATGACGCAGATTACTGCGCCACCGTCGCAGAAGTCGTTAGCAGCCAGATGACTGAACGCAGCCAGGTCGATATCAACGAGATCCAGACCGCGGTTGAAAACCAGCTGATGGCGGGGCCTTACAAGCAGCTGGCGCGCGCCTACATTGAGTACCGCCACGATCGTGACGTGCAGCGCGAGAAGCGCGGTCGCCTGAACCAGGAGATCCGTGGCCTGGTGGAGCAGACCAACTCCGCCCTGCTCAATGAAAACGCCAATAAAGACAGTAAAGTGATCCCCACCCAGCGCGACCTGCTGGCCGGTATCGTCGCCAAACACTATGCCCGTCAGCATCTGCTGCCGCGCGACGTGGTCTCGGCGCACGAGCGCGGCGAGATCCACTACCACGATCTCGACTATTCGCCGTTCTTCCCGATGTTCAACTGCATGCTGATCGATCTGAAAGGCATGCTGACCCACGGCTTTAAAATGGGTAACGCGGAGATTGAACCGCCTAAGTCGATCTCCACGGCTACCGCGGTCACGGCGCAGATCATCGCTCAGGTCGCCAGCCATATTTACGGCGGCACCACCATTAACCGCATTGACGAAGTGCTGGCCCCGTTCGTGACGGCGAGCTTCAACAAGCACCGTAAAACCGCCGAAGAGTGGCAGATTCCGGACGCGGACGGCTATGCGCATTCCCGTACCGAGAAAGAGTGCTACGACGCCTTCCAGTCGCTGGAATATGAGGTGAACACGCTGCACACCGCCAACGGCCAGACGCCGTTTGTAACCTTCGGCTTTGGGCTGGGCACCAGCTGGGAATCACGCCTGATTCAGCAGTCGATCCTGCGCAACCGTATTTCCGGCCTCGGCAAAAACCGTAAAACCGCCGTGTTCCCGAAACTGGTGTTCGCGATTCGCGACGGCCTGAACCACAAGTTTGGCGACCCGAACTACGACATCAAACAGCTGGCGCTGGAGTGCGCGAGCAAGCGCATGTACCCGGACATCCTGAACTACGATCAGGTCGTCAAAGTCACCGGTTCGTTTAAAACGCCAATGGGCTGCCGCAGCTTCCTCGGCGTCTACGAGGATGAAAACGGCGAGCAGATCCACGACGGGCGTAACAACCTGGGCGTGATCAGCCTCAACCTGCCGCGCATCGCGCTGGAGGCCAAAGGCAATGAAGCTGAATTCTGGAAACTGCTGGATGAGCGCCTGCAGCTGGCGCGTAAGGCGCTGATGACCCGTATTGCGCGCCTCGAAGGGGTCAAAGCCCGCGTGGCGCCGATCCTCTATATGGAAGGGGCCTGCGGCGTGCGCCTGAAGGCGGACGATGACGTATCCGAGATCTTCAAAAACGGCCGCGCGTCGATTTCGCTGGGCTACATCGGCATCCACGAGACCATCAACGCCCTGTTTGGCGACACGCACATGTACGACAGCGAAGCCCTGCGTGAGAAAGGCATCGCCATCGTTCAGCGCCTGCGCGACGCGGTAGACCAGTGGAAAGAGGAAACCGGCTACGGTTTCAGCCTGTACAGCACCCCAAGCGAGAACCTGTGCGACCGCTTCTGCCGTCTGGACACCGCCGAATTCGGGATTGTGGAAGGCGTGACCGATAAAGGGTACTACACCAACAGCTTCCACCTCGACGTCGAGAAAAAGGTGAACCCATACGACAAGATCGACTTCGAAGCGGCCTATCCGCCGATCGCCAGCGGCGGCTTCATCTGCTACGGCGAGTACCCGAACATTCAGCACAACCTGAAGGCGCTGGAGGACGTGTGGGACTATAGCTACCAGCACGTGCCGTATTACGGGACCAACACGCCAATTGATGAGTGTTACGAGTGCGGCTTCACCGGTGAGTTCGAATGTACCAGTAAAGGCTTCACCTGCCCGAAATGCGGCAACCACGATGCGGCTCGCGTCTCCGTGACCCGTCGCGTATGCGGCTATCTCGGCAGCCCGGACGCCCGTCCGTTTAACGCTGGCAAACAGGAAGAAGTGAAGCGCCGCGTGAAGCATCTGGGAAATGGGCAGATCGGTTAATCCGCTGCCACGTTAATGCCCGGTGGCGCTGCGCTTACCGGGCCTACGGACCGCTCTCTTTTGTAGGCCGGGTAAGCGCAGCGCCACCCGGCGTGGTTATTCGCAATGAACTATCACCAGTACTACCCCGTCGACATCGTCAACGGCCCCGGCACCCGCTGCACCCTGTTTGTTTCAGGCTGCGTCCACGAATGCCCCGGCTGCTACAACAAAAGCACCTGGCGACTCAATTCCGGCATGCCGTTCACCGCGGAGATGGAAGATAAAATCATCAACGACCTGAACGACACGCGCATCAAACGCCAGGGGATTTCACTCTCCGGCGGCGATCCCCTGCACCCGCAAAACGTGCCGGATATGTTGAAGCTGGTGGAGCGCATTCGCGCAGAATGTCCGGGAAAAGATATCTGGGTCTGGACGGGCTACAAGCTGGATGAACTGAATGCGCAGCAGATGGAAGTCGTGGATCTGATTAACGTGCTGGTCGACGGCAAGTTCGTGCAGGATTTAAAAGACCCGGCGCTCATCTGGCGCGGCAGCAGCAACCAGGTTGTGCATCATTTGCGGTGAGCGTTAGAGCCGTTTGTTTGCGTCATGATAAACGGCTGATTTTTCTCTTTTTCTGTATCACTCATTATAACGCCCTCAGGCAAACTCAAACTCAAACTCATAAGTCATCCAGACTAACCTTTATTCCCTTTTGCGGATTAGCCAGTCGCTCCCGGACTGTCTGTATCAGCGCATCTTCGCTGTCGCTGATGGTGACCGTTTTCACCGGCATGCGCCCCGTTTCAGCAACGTACTGAAACAGCAATCGCACCGCTTCCGTTGGGGTAATATTGAGTTTTTCCAGCACGGCATAAGCCTCGTTTTTGAGTTTGTCATCCAGACGGACGTTTAGCGTGGCCATTATGCCTCCAGAAAAATCGAATGTGTAATGCAGTTTAGCATTACATTCGCATTACATCGAATTCTGGATAACGCCTCTCAAAAACGACTCAAACTCTCCATCGCCACCGCCTTAAACCCGGCGAAATCCCCGCAGCTACAGAGCCGTGACATCGCCCGCTCGCGCAGGAAAGTGACGAAAATATCGTAAATCGCCATCGCCTCTTCGTACTCGCTTTTGCTGATGGCGAGCAGGAAGATAACGTGCGCGGTTTCGTCGCCCCACTGCACGCCGTGCGGGGCGAGCACGGTGTAGACCACCGTTTTCTGCGCCAGCAGGCCGAGGGAGTGCGGCAGCGCGATGCCGTCGCCGAGCATGGTGCTGACAATAGCTTCACGTTCAACAACCGAATCCAGAAACTCCGCGCCAACAAAGCCTTCGGCCTCAAGCTGTTCACACAGCTCGCGGAACAGCGTCTGCTGATCGATAGGCTTGTCGATAATGCGGAAATGGGCCGCGTCGAAGTATTTATCCAGCATCCACGGGCGGGTGCGGTCCACCAGCACCAGTTTGCCAATCTGCTCTAACTGGTAGTCGGTCGGGAACGGGGCGATCATCACCACCGGTTTCGACTTTTCGCTGACGCGGGCGGTCGCGATCACAAAGTCTTCGCTAATGGTTTCCGCCAGCTCGTACTCGCGCAGGGTGAGCGTGCGCGTCACCTCAATCTGCGGGTATTTACGCTGCAGTACCGCCTCAATCATGCGCACCATGGCATTACCGGCGTCGCATACCAGCAGCACGCGCGGCTGACGCTGGTAGCCGATGTTGTAGTGGCGCTCAAGCCCGACGCCAATATGCAGCACCAGGAAGCCAATTTCGTTTTCGCTGATCACATACGGCGTGTATTTGCCCCAGCTCGACACCGCCGCCAGCGTCATGTCCCACGCCATCGGGTAGTGCTGCTTGATGTTATCCAGCAGCGGATTGGGGATCATGATTTGATACCGCACGCGGGTGATCATGGTTTTGATGTGCGTGAGCAGGTCCGCGTGCAGCTGCGCGTCGCTGAGCAGGTTGTAGTTATAGTGAGTGTTGATATAGCGCAGGATGTAGTTGACCAGCGCCTCGTCGTCGTCAGCGTTAATGGCGCTGGGCGCGATCTCCTGAATCTGCCGCGCCGCAATGTGCACGCACAGCCAGCTCTCCTCCGACGGCGAAAGCGCCTTGCCCGCCAGCTGCTGGATGGTCACCGCGATATCCTTCGCCGCCTCGCGCACGTTCTCTTCCACGTCTTCGGCATGGAATTCCGGCAGCGGGTAACCTTCGCTGATGCGACGTACCGACACCGCGCAGTACAGGCGCAGGAACAGCTCGCCTTCATCGGTCAGGCGAATGTGGTGACGGGTCAAGGCGTCGTGCAGCACCGGCACCATCTGCTCCGCCACGCCCGCATTGAGCGCCACGTCGGTTACCAGCGGGTTCAGGCTGTCCTGCTGCGCCAGCTCCCAGAGCAGATCGGTCAGGCAGGCGCGGGTCGACATCTCGCTGCCAAACAGCTTCATGCCGTGGCGCGGACGGGTTTCCAGCGTCAGGTTGTAGCGATGAAACCACTCGCGCACCTCCGCCATATCGCTTTGCAGCGTGGCGCGGCTGACGAACCACTCGTCCGCCAGATCCTCCAGCTTAAGCGAAAACGCCGAGGTCAGAAAACGCACCACCAGATAATGCACGCGCTCCGGCCCGGTCCGCGGGATACGCAGCGCGCGCGGGTGGGATGCCTGAAGCTGCTGATAGCGCTCGGCATCCTCAATTTTGAGCTGGTAGCCGTTGCCCCGGCTCAGGATGAACTGCGCGCCGTGGCTGGCCAGCAGCGCGTTCAGGGCGGTGATGTCCGCACGGACAGTTCGCGTGGAGACCGACAGCCGCTGCGCCAGCTCGTCCTGCGGCAGCGTCTCGTTTTGCAACAGGTCGAAAAGTTGCGCCAAACGTTGGTTCGGAAATCGCACGTCGTTGTCCTCTTACGGCTTAAGGTGAAATGACCATCTGGGATGGGCTGCAGACCGGGGTATAGCCTGGCTCAAAGCTCAATTTCCCGTCCTGCGCCACGCGGAAACGGGTAATGTTGTCGCTGCGCTGGTTCATGACGTACAGCCAGCGCCCCTGTTTATCGAGCGTCAGGGTGCGCGGGTAGTCACCGCGCGTCCACACATCGTCCTGATGCGTCAGCGTGCCCTCCGCCGTTACGGTAAAGTGCCCGATGCTGTTATGCAAACGGTTAGCCACATACAGCTGCTTACCGTCGGCGCTTAATGCGAGCCCGGCAGCAAAGCTGGTGCCTTTGTAGCCTTCCGGCAGGGCAGAAACCGTTTTACCCTCTTTCAGGGTGCCGTTGGTATTCACGGTATACCGGGTGAGCGTAGACGCCTCTTCGTTAATCAGCCACAGGGCATCGCCCTTCGGCGTAAAGACAAAGTGGCGCGGCCCGGCGCCTTTCGAGGAGGCGCTGATAAACGGCGGATCGTTCGGCGTCAGCTTTCCTGTCCGATCGTCAAAGCGGTATTGGTAGATGCGATCCAGCCCCAGATCGGTGGAAAACACGTATTTCCCGCTCGGATCGGCGGCGATCATATGCGCATGGGGGCCGTTATGATCGCTGATCGCGAAACTGCCCTCAACGGCAGCTTCCGGCTTCGCCGCGCCCGGTTCGCCTTGATCCTGATGTGTGTCCGTGGCGTCACCCAGGCTGCCGTCTGCGTTAACGGGCAGCACCGCGACGGTTCCGCTGACATAGTTCGCCACCAGCAGATGCTGGCCGTTCGGCGTCAGGGAGAGATACACCGGCCCGGCACCGCCGGAGGCCACCTGACTGAGCTCGCTCAGCTCACCGTTATCGCCGACGCGCAGCGCCTGCACCACGCCCTGCTCCACTTCGCTTGCCAGATACAGCGTTTTGCCGTCCTGTGAAAGGGTCAGCTGCGCCGCATTGGGCAGTTTGCTCACCAGCGTTTTATCGTTCAGCGCGCCGGTTTGCGGGTTAACAGTAAAACGGTACAACCCTTCACCGTTCGGATTATAGGTACCCACCCAGGCATATTGCGTCTGGGCGACAGCGGCGGTGGCGAACATTGAGAGTGAAGCGACAAGCAAGGTACGGGTGTGCATGGTGGCTCCTGTATAGGTGTGAGTTCTACTTCACCAGCTTCTTCGTCATCGCCAGCAGGGTACGCACATCTTCCGGACGCGTATCACCGCTGGCTTTGTCGATAATCGAGCTGTAGATATGCGGGATGATTTTGCTCACGCCCGCGTCGAGGGCGATCTGCAGGATCTCCTCATAGTTTTCCAGATCGATACCTCCGGTCGGCTCCAGCCAGAAGTCGTGACGGGCGCAGGCTTCCGCTACCGCTTTGTACTCGTCACGGCACTTCAGGCCGCCCATCGGGAAGTATTTGATAGAGCTGCCGCCGAAATCTTTCAGCAGGGCAATCGCCGTTTCCACCGGCACAATGCCGCCCATAGCTGCGCTGCTCAGCGGGCCGGTGGAGATTTTGACCATCCCGACGGTACCGGTCGGAGAGACCAGACCGTTGACCACGGAGTCATTTTGCCCCAGCAGCGCGCGGCTGGTGGCCACGCCGGTAAAGACCTGGTTAACGTGCTGCGGCTGCACCTGGCGGGAGATCTCGCTCACCATCGCCGACTGGTTCGGATCGCCCGCGCCCAGGCCAACGGAGAGCGCGTTATCAATCAGCTTCGCGTATTCGCGCATATCAGCGACCGCGCTCGCCACGTCCGGGTAATTTTTGGAGAGCACGCCCACCAGCACGTGGCCTTCCGCCGCCTCGTAGATGGCGCTGGCGTTGGCCTTTGAGCCAGCCAGCACGTTCAGACAGACGCGGTCACGGTAAAAGTTGGGGGTCAGTTTCATGCGTTTTTCTCCTGTCCTAATACTTCACTAATGCGGCGGTACACAATGTTCAGCTGGTCAGCGTTTACGCTGCGCACGTCCGCCTCGATAATCCCTTCGTTGGCCTTGTAGCCACGGAAGTAAATGGCGTACTCGCCCTGCTTGAGCTTCGCCACCAGGTCCCCCGTGCCGACGCCGGTGGTGGCTTCGTCAAACTTAATCTCGGTGCGGGCGATGTCGCGTCCGGCGCTGTCCCAGACCACGCGCGCGGTCACACCGTTCAGGGTGTTGAGCGCCTCGATAAACGGCGTCATTTTCGCCACCATCTCGGCACCGCTCTCTTTGGTGGCCGTCAGATAGTGTTCGATGGCGCAGGTCAGGCCAAGAATGCCCTCTTTACCCACCTTCATGGCGCGGCCAATCCCCGCCGTCTGGCGCTTCACCCACTCAACGTACTGGGTCTTGCCGATCACCAGCCCGCTGGTGGGGCCTTCGATCGCCTTCGCGCCGCTGTAGATCACCAGGTCCGCGCCGGCGCGGTAGTACGCGTGCAGATCTTCTTCCGCCGCGGCATCGACGATGAGCGGCAAGTCGTGTTTACGTGCGACAACCGCCGCCTGCTCGACGCTGAGCATGCTTTTCTGCACGCAGTGGTGAGATTTGATGTACATGATCGCCGCCGTGCGCGGGGTAATCGCCGCCGCCAGCTGATCGGCGGAACATTCGTTGGCGTAGCCCGCTTCCACCAGCCTGCCGCCACCCAGCGCCACCATGGTGCCCACCGGCGCGCCAAAGTTCACGTTGTGGCCTTTCGGCAGGACGATCTCGTTGTTCTCAATCGGGGTGACGTGCAGGTTTTCCAGCAGCCAGTCGCCGTCTTTCACCAGCACCGCGGCCACGGACTGGGCAATGCCCGCCGACGCGCAGGAGACCACCGTCGCCCCTTCCACGTCCAGCAGCTTCGCGATGTATTCCCCGGTTTTATTGACCAGATCCTTCATCTCGAAATAGTGATTCATGCCGTCCATCGCCGCCTGCACCACCTCCGGGCGCGGCGTGGAGACGCCCAGCGCCGTCATGCGGCCAGAGGTGTTGATAACCTGCTTTAAGCGGTACTTCTCATAAATCGAAGGCATGTTCCGTGCTCCCTTGTTCAGTCATGTAGCCCTTGCCCGCGCGGATCGCGGCAAGCGGCACCAGTATGTGTTCAGCCTGCAGGCTGTCGTTTTCGGCATCCGTCAGCACCGTCGGCTGACGTTTAAGGGTGAACAGCGTCAGGTCGGCGTCGAGACCCGGCTGAATGCGGCCTTTACGCGTCAGGCGCAGGCCGTCGGCGGCGTTCGCCGTGACGCAGTCAATCACCTGCGGCAATGACATGCCGATGGCGAGGAATTTCGACATCACGCTTGCCAGCGAGCACACCGGGCCGTTGATGCGGTTGCGGCAGTAGATATCCGAGCTGATGGTGTGCGGCAGAATGCCCATCGCGATGGCGCGTTTTGCCACCTCAAAGCTGAAGCTCGCCGTGCCGTGGCCGACGTCCAGACGCACGCCGCGCTTCAGCGCAGACGTAATGGAGGCGCGCAGCTCGCCGGAGGGCGTCAGAATGCGGTTAGGCTTGCCGTTGTAGCAGTGGGTGATGATGTCGCCAGAGCTCAGCAGCTCGGCAATTTCGTCGAGGTTCGGCGGGTTGTTGCCAATGTGCACCATCAGCGGCAGGTCGCCGTTCTCTTTCTGAATGGCTTTGGCGCGCGCCAGCGGCGTGATGCCGTTGTCACCGACCACGCTGCTGCTCATGCGCGCCTTCAGGCCGACGATAAAATCAGGATGGCGTTTCACCACCTCTTTCACCGCGTCGGCGTCAATATTGGCCATGTTGGCCAGCTCGTTCTGGGCAATCAGCCCCACGCGGGAGATGTTCAGCAGGGCAAAGACCTCGGTGGAGGCCTTGCGGGTAATCGCGTAGAAATCGTCCACGTCGTCGGCCCCGGTGCTGCCCGCGTCCACCACGGTGGTGACGCCAGTGGCAACGCCCACGCTGTCCGGCTCGTCGTGGTAAATCGGGGAGTTCGGGTAGCAGTGTACGTGGGAGTCAATCCAGCCTGCGCTGACGAACACGTCACCGTTTAGCTCCACCGTTTTGCGGGCGGGAGCGTCTATGTCGCCCGTCGCGGCGATCTTCCCGTCCTGAATGGCGATATCGGTCAGGGTATCGTCGGCGAGGCGCGCACGGCGCAGGAGTAAATCAAACATGAGGATCTCCTGAAAAGGCGGGCGCCGGAGCGCCCGCGGGTATTAAAGGGCAACCGGGAACAGCCAGCCCAGAATCATTGCGCCGAGGATAGCGCCACCGGTAATGGGCTTCTGCCAGATGTAGAACAGCAGCGCACCCAGCAGAGAACCCACGCCAATCGGAATGGAGGCGGTCATGGCGCTGAGGATAATCAACGGTCCGAGGAAGCGGCCGGAAGCGTTGCCCGCGCCCATCATCACGTCTGCGCCGTAGGTGGAGTTGCTCTGGTTGATGGTGAACTTACGCGCCAGGATGATGACGTAGCCAATCGCAAGGCCAATCACCAGGCCGGTGATCAGCGCGGCAATGAAGTTGGTCACCGGGAACATGATCCCCGCGCCCAGCAGCAGCGCCGGAACCCCGAGGCCCACGCCGGTCTGGATCGCCCCGCCGATGTCGAGAATACCGACCAGCGACCCTTCGATAATACGGGCGAACAGGAAGCTTGCGCCGAACGCCGCCACCGCGCCGTAAACGCCGGTGTCAATTCCCGCTTTCAGCATCGCCACGAAGGCCACTTCGTTAAACGCGCCGATGCCGTAGAGGTAGTACATGTGCGTCCCGGCAAACACGCCGGAGGAGAGCAGGCCAACGAAGATAGGGAACGACCAGTCGGCATACCAAAAACCTTTATTCTGTTCCATGTCGAGGCTCCTGTTATTTACCGCTGAGCGAGTTGTGGATCATGTCGAGCCAGTTCGGCACGGTCAGATGGAAGGATTCGATCATCTTCATGTCGAAGCCGCGGAAGAAGCCGCTCAGCACGAAGAGCAGAACGATCGCCGCCATCATCACTTTGGTAACGTGGTTCCAGCCGCTCTCTTCCACGCCTTTACCGATCAGGATCCCCAGCACCAGGCCCGGTACGGCGTTGCCCATAATCAGCTGCGCCGCGCCGCCAAAGATGGTGGCCCAGAAGCCCGATTTTTTACCCGCGTCGATGGCCGCCAGCCAGAAGATCACCGGCATCACGGTGTTGACCAGCAGGTTCGCGGCAGGCACCAGCACCTTCACGGCGGTGACCTGAAGCGCAGCGGGCACGGAGGAGGCGGTCAGGTTAAGGAAGGTCACGACGATCATGCCGATCACGCCGCAGGCAATCGCCATTTTGCGCGGATCGTGCAGCGTTTCGCCGACGTTACGGTTTTTGATCATCAGTGCGGCAGCCCCCCAGTTCGGGATGATGCGGTGGTCAACGTCCTGTGTGAAAGCCCCTGCGGCCACGGAAGAGGCCCAGGCGTTAAAGAAGAAGCCTAACCCAAAGGAGAAGTGGGACGCCGGATCCCCTTCGCAGGAGTTCAGTTCCCCCAACGTACGAAACGCGCCCATACCCTGAGTGGTAGGCGCATGAAACATGCGTGCAGCCCCGGCCCCGACACCGACGCCTACCAGGCCGCCGATGATGAGCGATTTTATTAATATAATTAAGAACATCAGTCTGCCCTTTTATGAATAATCAGCGTTGCGTGACGAAATCCACCTGGTCGAGATTGATGGCGGTCACGTTGACGGTCACATCCAGCTCCACGCTGTAGGTGCGTCTTTCCCGGCGCAGAAAGAAGAACAGAAACGCTTCTTTTCGCACCGCTTCTTGCGCCTGTACAACCTGCACATCCTGTGGCTCAATACGCAGTAAGATATGCGGTGAGGCTTTCATCACCGCGGCCTGAACGTGGTTGAGCGCGTCGGCAAAGGCGCGCGCTTTGGCGTCGCCCTTCCCCTTCACTCTCACCGTGGTTGTGAACTGTTCTTTCATGCTTATGCGCCGTATTTTTTCTGCCACGCCTGTACCAGACGCTCGCCCAGCTCTTCTTTATCCATAAAGCCAAAGCCCAGCACGTTGCAGCCTTCGTTGATGGCGGTCACGCCCTCTTCCACGGAACGCATGCCGTATTTGGCCTTGTAGCCATATTTGGTCTGGGCGGTGATGGCACCCGCGCCGCCGCTGCCGCAGAAGGAGATGCCGAAGGTGGCGTTTTCCGCTTTCATTACGTCGCCGAGCTTCATGTCTGCCGCCATACCCGGTACGACAACCGCGCGTCCACCTGCTTTTTCCACACCGGCCGCCACTTTCTGACCTTTACCCAGGCGATCGCCAATCACGACTGTAATCTGTTCCATGTGTTGCTCCTTAAAGGTTGTCTTTCGCGACTTCAAAGTGAACGGAGAGTAGCCAGGCTTCTTCATCAGGAAGGTTGCCAAACTGCGCTACCACTTCACGGGCAAGCCGCATTGAATCCGGTGAAATTTCGTCAAACAGCTCTGCTTCAACCTCCGGCAGCGGCTCGCCGGTCACGAACCGGTGCGCCATGGCGCGCACGTGGGAAGTAAGCATCTGCTCCTGTACCGCATTGGGGATGATGTTGTTCCGGGCCAGCAGGGAATAAACCTGCTGCAGCATGGTGTTCGCGAGCTGTTCTGTTTGCTCTGCCTGTTCCCCAACGTCGTTCATTACCGCTCCGTTAATCACTGGTCTTACCCCGTTAATGGCTCTGGAATAAAACTAACGTTGGGGGGGAATTGTTTGTAGCGAGTTGTTTTCCACTTCGAAGTGGAAAGGAGAGCCGCAGCAGTGATCTGTGCCACATAAATACGGTGAATCTGGATTAATCACGGCATTTGCGTGATTAATATCACGTATTCCAGCGGCAAAACGCGCGCCGGGGAAACGAAAACGTTCAGGCGTGGTGACGCAAAAATGTGATGGCGATAGGGTTTACTTATTACTGCGCAAAAAAAAACGGGGGCCACTGGCCCCCGCTGGTTGTTTGTCAGATGCGCGATCGGTTAACGGTATTTCTTGTGATACGTATTACGGGTCGTCACAAACTGCTCGGCCGCCGCCTGGGCTTCCTTCACTTTGCCTTCGTTAGCGAGCTTCAGCGCGCCGTCGATCTGGCCGACCAGCACGTCAAAGCCGTGGCGGTAGTCTTTCATCTCTGCACTGTCTGCCGCTTTGCTTTCCAGTTTAGGAGGCGTCGCTTTTTGTGCGTCCAGCGCCGCTTCACGCATTTTGGTCAGCGCGTCTTTCATTTCCGCCGCATTGTCGGTTTTCTGCACCACCTTCAGGTTTTGCCCGAGGATGCCCATGTCGTCTTCAAGATCGGCAGCAAACGCAGAAGAGCCAAGAACCAACGTTGAAGCCGCGACGATCGCTAACAGATGTTTACGCATTGCTCACTTCCTTTTTTATTATTAACAAAACGCTATCTCTATTGTCCGGCGATTTTCATTTCCGGGAGTAATACAGAACCACACTGTATATTGCTGCGTGTTTCAATATCGTTACCGACCGTAACGATATTGCGCCACATATCCTTCAGATTGCCAGCGATGGTAATTTCGCTCACCGGATACTGGATTTCGCCGTTTTCAACCCAGAAGCCCGCCGCGCCGCGAGAGTAATCGCCGGTGATGCCGCTGACGCCCTGACCCATCAGCTCGGTCACCACCAGACCGGTGCCCATCTCTTTCAGCATCTGCTCAAAGTTGAGGCCCTGCCCGGCAATGCGCCAGTTGTGAATGCCGCCCGCGTGCCCGGTGCTTTTCAGCCCCAGCTTGCGCGCGGAGTAGTTGGTCAGAAGCCACTGGGTCAGAATGCCGTCTTTCACGATGTCACGACGCTCCGTGCGCACGCCTTCGCTGTCGAACGGCGTGGAGGCCAGGCCTTTCAGCAGGTGCGGATGCTCTTCGATGGTGAGCCATTCCGGCAGGATCTGCTTGCCCAGCGAGTCGAGCAGGAAGGTCGATTTACGGTAAACGGAGCCGCCCGCGATAGCGCCCACCAGATGGCCAAACAGGCCGGTCGCCACTTCGTTGGCAAAAATCACCGGGGCTTTCATGGTGGAGAGTTTACGCGGCGACAGGCGAGACAGCGTGCGTTCGGCGCACTCTTTACCCACCCACTCAGGAGACTGCAAATCCCCCAGCGCGCGGCCAATGGTGTAGGCGTAGTCGCGCTCCATGTCACCGTTCTCTTCGGCGATGACGCAGCTGGAGAGCGAGTGGCGGGTAGAGCAGTAGCCCTGCAGCATGCCGTGGCTGTTGCCGAAGACTTTGATGCCGTAGTGGCTGTTAAAGCTGCCGCCTTCGGTATTGGTGATGCGCTTGTCGGCCTGCAGGGACGCCTGCTCGGCGCGGGCGGCCAGCTCAATCGCTTCGTCCGGCGTCACTTCCGCCGGATGGAACAGGTCGAGATCCGGCGCGTCAAACGCCAGCAGATCTTTATCCGCCACGCCGGCGTAAGGATCCGGCGAGGTATAACGGGCGATATCCAGCGCGGCCTGCACCGTACGGGCGATGGCATCCGGACTGAGATCGGTGGATGACGCACTGCCTTTGCGATTCTGGTGATATACCGTGATACCCAGCGCGCCGTCGCTGTTGAATTCAACATTCTCCACTTCGCCATAGCGGGTGCTCACGCTAATGCCGGTGGTTTTGCTGACCGCCACTTCGGCGCCATCTGATTTTTCTGAAGCAAGCATCAGCGCGGTGGAGACGGCTTCTTCCAGAATCTTACGCTGCGCTTCAACTTGTGAGGTTACTTTCATCGCAAATGCCATACTGTAAGAGAGAGTTAACTGAAGTCTAACAGAGAACCGTTTTTCAGTGCGCGTCTTAACTGGTAACATTAGCCTCTTTTTTTAAGGAGCCTGACATGACTAAGCAGCCCGAAGACTGGCTCGACGACGTTCCCGGTGATGACATCGAAGACGAAGATGATGAGATCATCTGGGTCAGTAAAAGTGAAATTAAACGTGACGCCGAAGAGTTAAAACAGCTTGGCGCGGAAATGGTAGAACTGGGTAAAAACGCGCTGGATAAGATCCCGCTCGACCAGGATCTGCGCGATGCCATTGAACTGGCACAGAAAATCAAAAAAGAAGGCCGTCGTCGCCAGCTTCAGCTTATCGGGAAAATGCTGCGTCAGCGCGACGTCGATCCGATCCGCCAGGCGCTGGACAAGCTGAAAAACCGCCACAACCAGCAGGTTGCGCTGTTCCACAAGCTGGAGCAGATCCGCGATCGTCTGATTGAACAGGGTGATGACGCCGTACCGGAAGTGCTGAACCTGTGGCCGGATGCCGACCGCCAGCAGCTGCGTTCCTTGATCCGCAACGCGAAGAAAGAGAAAGAAGGGAATAAGCCGCCGAAGTCTGCGCGCCTGATTTTCCAGTATCTGCGCGAGCTGTCTGAGAACGAAGAGTAATCCGTTCCCCTCACCCCGGAGGGGCGAGGGGGAAAAGAACGTAGGCCCGGTAAGCGCTAGCGCCACCGGGCTTTTTTTTACGCCTCGGCGGCCGCTTCCGCTTTCTTCGCCAGACCGTCCAGCAGCTTCTGATGGATCCCACCGAAACCGCCGTTGCTCATCACCAGAATATGGTCGCCGGGCTGAGCGGCTTTCACCACCATATCCGCGAGCACATCCACATCCGCGCTCCAGTGCGCAGGCTGAATGCAGGCATCGGCCACTTCCGCCACCTGCCACGGAATATGCTGCGGCTGCAGCAGGAAGACTTCATCGGCACGTCCTAACGACGGCGCGAGATCGTCTTTGCAGATGCCCATCTTCATGGTGTTCGAGCGCGGTTCCAGCACCGCCAGAATGCGCGCGGTACCGCCAACTTTGCCACGCAGGGCGGCAAGCGTCGCCAGAATGGCCGTTGGGTGGTGCGCGAAATCGTCATACACGGTGACGCCGTGGGCTTCACCGCGCAGCTCCAGACGGCGGCGGGCATTGATAAACGAACCCAGCGCATTCGCCGCATCCGCAGGCTGAACGCCCACGTGACGCGCTGCCGCAATCGCCATCAGGCCGTTGTGCATGTTGTGTTCGCCCACCAGGCCCCACTTCACCTCGCCCACTTTTTCGCCGTCGAGCAGCACTTCCCACTCGGAGGCATCGGCGTTGAGTTTCTTCGCCTGCCAGTGGCCCTGCTCGCCCACCAGCTCCTGCTCGCTCCAGCAGCCCATCGCCAGGGTCTGCTTCAGGTTGATGTCGTTTTCCGGCAGGATGATGCGGCCCTGGCCCGGAACGATGCGCACCAGGTGGTGGAACTGTTTCTGAATGGCTTTCAGGTCGTCAAAAATATCCGCGTGGTCAAACTCAAGGTTGTTGAGGATCAGCGTGCGCGGGCAGTAGTGCACGAACTTGGAGCGCTTGTCGAAGAACGCGCAGTCATACTCGTCGGCTTCGATCACAAAGAACGGGCTGTCTCCCAGACGCGCAGAGACGTCGAAATTACCCGGTACGCCGCCGATGACGAAGCCCGGCTTGTAGCCGCAGGCTTCGAGGATCCAGGTCGCCATGCCCGCGGTGGTCGTTTTGCCGTGGGTACCGGCAACGGCAACCACCCAGCGGTCGCGCAGGACGAAGTCATGCAGCCACTGCGGGCCGGACATGAACGGAATATTGCGTTCCAGTACCGCCTCAACGCACGGATTGCCGCGGGTCATGGCGTTGCCAATAATCACCAGGTCCGGCTCGGGATCCAGCTGGCTGGCATCGTAGCCCTGAATAAGAGAGATGCCCTGTTTCTCCAGAAGTGTGCTCATTGGCGGATACACATTGGCGTCCGAACCTGTCACCTCATGGCCCAGCGAGCGCGCCAGCATTGCCAGTCCGCCCATGAAAGTGCCACAAATCCCCAATATATGAATGCGCATACGTCACTATCCTTCTTTAATGTGGCGCACATTTTACTCACATGTTAGCGGCTGTGAAACGCATTTCAGGTAAATCCGTATGTTGCTGGCGCGATTCACCTCTGCGCTACTATTTGAATATTTGTTAAGATTGTTGGGCTTTAGTCGTTTTAGTGAACATACAATCGCTCTACTCACAAAGATGCAGGGAAAGTGTTATGAAAACGTTAGGTGAATTTATTGTCGAAAAGCAGCACGAGTTCTCTCATGCTACCGGTGAACTCACTGCTTTGCTGTCGGCAATAAAGCTGGGCGCTAAGATCATCCACCGTGATATCAACAAGGCCGGTCTGGTCGATATCCTGGGTGCCAGCGGTGCCGAGAACGTTCAGGGCGAGGTTCAACAGAAACTCGATCTGTTCGCAAATGAAAAACTGAAAGCTGCACTGCGCGCGCGCGACATCGTTGCGGGTATCGCCTCCGAAGAAGAAGATGAAATTGTTGTTTTCGAAGGGTGTGAACACGCGAAATACGTTGTTCTGATGGATCCGCTCGACGGCTCCTCCAACATCGACGTTAACGTTTCTGTCGGTACCATTTTCTCTATCTACCGCCGCGTCACGCCTGTTGGCACGCCGGTGACCGAAGAAGATTTCCTGCAGCCGGGCATTAATCAGGTTGCTGCCGGTTACGTCGTCTATGGCTCCTCCACCATGCTGGTCTACACCACCGGTTGCGGGGTTCACGCCTTTACGTACGATCCTTCCCTGGGCGTTTTCTGTCTGAGCCAGGAACGCATGCGCTTCCCGGAGAAGGGCAATACCTACTCCATTAACGAAGGTAACTACATCCGCTTCCCGAACGGCGTGAAGAAGTACATCAAATTCTGCCAGGAAGAAGATAAAGCGACGCAGCGCCCGTACACGTCCCGCTATATTGGCTCTCTGGTCGCGGATTTCCACCGTAACCTGCTGAAAGGCGGCATTTACCTCTACCCAAGCACCGCCAGCCACCCGGACGGGAAGCTGCGTCTGCTGTACGAATGCAACCCGATGGCGTTCCTGGCCGAACAGGCGGGTGGTAAGGCGAGCGACGGTAAAGAGCGTATTCTGGAGATCGTGCCGGAAAGCCTTCACCAGCGCCGTTCGTTCTTCGTCGGCAACAACCACATGGTTGAAGACGTTGAACGCTTTATCCGCGAGTACCCGGACGCGTAATCCCTCTCTTCAGGGGAGCCGATCCGGCTCCCCTGTTCATTTATATATTTTACCGTATAAGTGTTTATAAAAAACACGCTTTAATATTCGCCATTGCTCCTGCATTATTTCCATAACAGTTTGACAGATATTTCGTGGAGCAGAAACGCAATGAAAAATTATTCCCGTGCTAATACCGGCATTGATTTAAATCTTATCCCTGTATTTATTGAAATCGTCCGCTGCGGCAGCATGGCAAAGGCCTCTTTGCGTCTGGAGATGTCACGCCCTGCGGTGAGTCTGGCATTAAAGCGTTTTAATCAACTCTTTGATGAGCCGTTATTTCTCCGCAAAGGCTTATATCTTGAGCCGACTGAAAAAGCATTAGCCTTAACCAGCTCGCTGGAAATATTAATGGGCGAAATTCACGATAATATCGGGGCGCTTAATTCCGGAAGGAATAAAACCCCGGCACAGAACGTACCGGGGCTGGGTAATATTATGCCGCGTTCTGAGTCGTCACTTTGAATGATGACATGGCTTCCATCAGCTGACGCGACTGCTCCTCAAGGGAGCGGGTCGCGGCAGAGGATTGCTGCACCAGCGCCGCATTCTGCTGCGCGGTTTCGTCCATCTGGTTTACCGCAATATTCACCTGCTCAATGCCGCGGCTCTGCTCCTGAGACGCGGTCGCAATCTCACGCATCAGTTTGGTCATGCGCAGCACTTCTGTTGCGATCTCATCCATCGTTTCGCCCGCCTGCTGGGCCAGCTCGCTGCCCTCGTTAACGTGGGTTTGCGAATCACTGATAAGAGAACGAATCTCTTTCGCCGCGTCGGCGCTGCGGCTGGCCAGGTTTCGCACCTCGCCCGCGACGACGGCAAACCCGCGCCCCTGCTCGCCCGCGCGCGCCGCCTCTACGGAGGCGTTAAGCGCCAGGATATTGGTCTGGAAGGCAATGCCGTCGATCACGCTCAGGATGTCGGCGATGCGCGCCGAGCTGCCGGAGATATCGCGCATTTTTTCAATCACGTAGCAGACCATTTCGCTGCCGTGATCGGCCGTGTCGGAGACCGACTTCGCCAGCTGGTGCGCCTGCTCGGCGTTATCGGCGTTGAGCTTCACCGTGGCGGTGATCTGTTCCATGCTGGCCGCCGTCTGCTCCAGCGACGTGGCGGTGGATTCCGTTCGCTCGGCGAGATCCCGGTTCCCCAGCGTCAGCTCGCGGCTGCCGGTGTCAATCTGCGCGCTGGCATCGCGTACCCGCAGAACCGAGTTCATCAGCGACTGACGCATCTCCTCAATGACCGCGTTAAGGCGGTTAAACTCCTGGCTCGCGGGCGCGGCCAGCGTATGGGTTAAATCGCCCGCCGCCACGTTCTCCAGCTGAGCAATCGACGCCGAGAGCGGCTTGAGCAGCATATGGCGCAGCGCCAGCCAGGCCAGCACGATAATGCCCGCCGTCAGCAGCGCGGCGACGATAATCAGGATCAGGACGCGGGTTTTGCTCGCCTGCACGGCACTCACTTCCGCCTGACCTCGCGCTTCGCTCCATTTCTGAAACGCCTGCATGTCGTTATCAAACGCTGACGCCAGCGGGATCAGCGTCTTCTCCAGCAGGTCGTAATACCCGTCCGCGCTCTGGTCATTGAGGGTTTTCAGCATCGGGTTGATCCCCTGCTGGTTATACGCCGCCAGGCTGGCTGCCACTTTATCGAGCAGCTGCTGCCCCTGCTCGTCAGCCACGCCGCCGTCGATCACGCCCTTCAGCGTTTTCTGGGCCAGGGCGACTTCCTGATTGATGTTTTTTACCGCGCTGGCCGCATCGTCCAGCATGCCGATTTCCATCATGCGGACGGCCTGTCCCGCTTCATTGCGCGCGCGCAGGATCAGCGTATAGCCTGAATTAAGCTGCACCATCTGCTCACCCTGAAGGTGATTAATGCGCTGCAGCGAAGAAGAACTCTGTGTGAGGGCATAAATGCCAATGCCGCTGACAATCAGCAGCAGAAGGGTCATAACGGCCAGTAAAGAGAGCAAGCCGGTACGAATCGATAGCGTTTTCAGCATGATATTATTTCCGGTAGCGAGATATTTCTGGGCATAAAAAAAGAGTATCGGCCGCTACCGGAAAATGTTTAGACTTTCAGCATGTTATCGCTCTGTTACCGATGTGTTCACGCGGGTAACAGGCGAGCTTTGACGGTTCTCCCAGAGCACCGTCAGGCCGCGCTGCAGGGCAATAAAAATAAACAGCAGAATGCCGATGGCGATCTTCGTCCACCACGAGCTGAGCGTGCCGTCAAAGTTGATATAGGTCTGGATCAGCCCCTGAATCGCCACGCCGAACAGCGTCCCCAGCACCGTCCCCACGCCGCCGCTGAGCAGCGTACCGCCGATGACCACAGAAGCAATCGCATCCAGCTCCACGCCAACGCCTGCAAGGGCATAGCCCGCCTGGGTATACACCGAGAAGACGATCCCCGCCAGCGTCGCCAGGCCGGTCGAGAGCATATAGATGCGGATGGTGGTGCTGCGGGTCGAGATCCCCATCAGGTTGGCCGACGTGGCGTTGCCGCCAATGGCGTAAACCTGATTGCCAAACCGGGTGCGGTGGGCGAGGAAGATGCCAATCACTACCACGCCCAGCATCAGCAGCCCCATCGCGCTCAGGCGGCCGCCGCCGGGGATTTTCCACGCAAGGCTGGAGAGCGTGTCGTACACCGGATGGTTAATGGGAATCGACTCTTCCGACACCAGGTAGCTCACCCCGCGCAGGAAGAACATCCCCGCGAGGGTAATGATAAATGCCGGAATTTTTAACGCGTCGATCAGCAGCCCCATAAAGGCGCCAAACGCACAGCCCATCGCCAGCACCAGCGGAAACGCCACCAGCGGAGAGATGCCCCAGAAGCCGATCGCTTTCGCGAGGAACACGCCCGTAAACGCGATCACCGAGCCGACGGAGAGGTCGATCCCGCCGGAGAGGATCACAAAGGTCATGCCGACTGCGATGATGCCTAAAAAGGCGTTATCGGTCAGGATATTGCAGATCACGCGCGTCGAGGCAAACCCCGGGAACTGGGTCAGGCAGTAGAGATAGCCCAGCACAAACACGCCCAGCGTGATCATTAGCGGCAAATTACGTTTTATCATGGCCACGGATCCCCTTAATGATGCTGACAAAGCGCGGCGACTGGACGATCAGCACGCAGAGCACGACCACCGCTTTCACCACCTGGTTGAGTTCCGGCTGGAATCCCGAAAGCAGGATCCCGGTGTTCATGCCCTGAATGATCAGCGCGCCGATCGCCGAGAGCAGCAGGTTAAAGCGCCCGCCCATCAGCGACCCGCCGCCGATGACCACCGCCAGGATCGCATCCAGCTCCAGCCAGAGCCCGGCGTTGTTGGCATCGGCTCCGCGAATATCCGCCGCGACGATCACGCCGGCGATGGCGGCGCAAATACCGCTCAGCACGTAGGTCAGCATCACCATCAGCCGCGTGTTAACCCCGGCGTTGCGCGCGGCGCGGATGTTGATCCCGACGGCCTCAATGAACATGCCCAGCGCCGTTTTGCGGGTGAAAAGCCAGAACACCACTAGCGTCACCAGGGCAATCATCACCGGCGTCGGGAAGAACAGAAGGTTGCCGCTGCCGAGCCACGCCAGGCTCGGCGAGTTAAAGGTGACAATCTGTCCGGAGGTAATTAGCTGCGCGACGCCGCGCCCGGCCACCATTAAAATGAGCGTGGCGACAAAGGGCTGGATTTTCAGCACCGCCACCAGAATGCCGTTCCATAATCCGGCCAGCACGCCAGTGCCTAAGGCTGCAAGCAGGACCACCGGCAGGCTATGCCCGGCCACGGTCATGGAGGCTGCCGTGGCCCCGGCGATAGCCATCACCGCGCCGACGGAGAGATCAATCCCGCCGGTGGCGATGACCAGCGTCATCCCGATGGCCAGCAGCGCCACGGGCGCGGCGCGGTTTAAAATGTCTATCGGGCTGCCAAACAGGCGGCCATCCTGAACAATAATCTGGAAGAAATGCGGTGCGACAAGGCTATCTACCAGCAGCACCACCAGCAGCGCCGCGATTTGCGGCGTGCCGGTCGGCCAGCTGAAGCGGCGCTTTGACTCACCGGTTTGCGAAAGCGAACGGGACATCACGATTCACTCCTTACGCCGCGATGGCATTCATGATCGCCGGAACGGACAGCTTATCCAGCGGGATCTCTGCCACCTGTTTACGATCGCGCATGATGATGACGCGATCGGCATAGCCCACCAGCTCTTCCAGCTCGGACGAAATGACCAGCAGGGCCAGACCGTCTGCGCACAGGGTTTCGATAAGCCGGATAATTTCGGCGTGCGCCCCTACGTCAATGCCGCGGGTCGGTTCGTCGAGGATCAGGAACTGGGGTTTGGTCAGCAACCAGCGGGAGAGCAGCACTTTCTGCTGGTTACCACCGGAGAGGAACTCGATGGGCTGTTCCGCGCTCGGGGTGCGGATGCCGAGCTGGCGGATAAAGCGCTCAGCAATGGCGTTCTGCTCTTTGCGTGGGATCGGCCGCAGCCAGCCGCGCTGCGCCTGAAGCGCCAGAATGATATTTTCCCGCACCGAGGCGGCGGCAATAATGCCGTCCGTTTTCCTGTCTTCCGGGCAGAAACCCACCCCCAGGCAGGAGGCCTGATGCGGCGATCGCAGGGTTTGCGGTTTGCCCTTGATCAGCGCGCTGCCGCTGTCGGCGGGCTTGATCCCGAAGATCACCTCGGCGGTCTCGGTACGCCCCGAGCCCAGCAGACCCGCCAGCCCGACAATTTCGCCCGGCCGCACCTCAAGGTTAAACGGCGAGATGACCCCTTTTTTACCGTAATCGCTGAACGCGGCGACCGGCTTCTCGCTCAGCAGCGTGCGGCCCGCGCGCTGAAGGGCGTTGGTCTCCAGCTCGCGGCCCAGCATCATTTTGACCAGCTCGATCTGCGGCAGCTCGCGGGTTTCACGGCAGCCGACAAAGCTGCCGTTGCGCAGCACCGTAATGCGATCGCTCACCTCGTACACCTGATCGAGGAAGTGGGTGACGAAGATCAGGCTGACGCCCTGATCGCGCAGCTGGCGCATCAGGGTAAAGAGCATTTCCACCTCCTGGGTATCGAGGCTGGCGGTGGGTTCGTCGAGGATCAGCACCTTTGCCGAGAGATCGATCGCGCGGCAAATGGCGACGATCTGCTGCATCGCCACGGAAAAGCGGTTCAGCGGCTCGCGAACGTCGAGAGAGAAGCCGTAGGATTCCATCAGCTTTGTCGCCCGCGCCTCCATCTCTTTACGGCGCAGCAGGCCAAAGCGTCGTGGCTCACGGCCAATAAACAGGTTATCCGCCACCGACATATTCGGCAGCAGGTTCACTTCCTGGTATACCGTCCCGATCCCCAACTGCTGGGCATGGGCGGTGTTTTTTGGCGAAATGGCGTTACCTTCCAGCCAGATGGTGCCACGGTCGGCGTGATAAACGCCGGTCAGAGATTTAATCAGCGTCGATTTTCCCGCGCCGTTTTCCCCCAGCAGCGCCATGATCTCCCCGCGCCGCAGGCTGAAATCAACGTTATCCAGCGCCTTTACGCCGGGGAAGAATTTACTCAAGCCCTCTGTGCGGAGGATTTCCTGGTGTTGTTCAGTGGTCATGGTTTCCCCCTGCATCAAGCCGGATGGCGCTACGCTTATCCGGCCTACAAAAGAGCGTATCGTAGGCCGGGTAAGCGCAGCGTCACCCGGCATGTTCAGACAGGCTTAGTAGCCCATATTTTTCTTCTTCTCTAACTCTTCTTTCGCCGTGTCAGGCAGGTAGAGCGTGGATTTGGTGACCGTCACTTTCTCCGGCATCGTGCCGTCTTTCTTGAATTTCTCCAGCGCGTCGAATGCCGGGCCGGCCATGTTTGGCGTCAGCTCCACGCTGGCGTTGGCTTCGCCGTCGATCATCGCTTTGTAGATATCAGGCACGCCGTCGATAGAGCCGGTGAGGATATCTTTGCCCGGCTTCAGGCCCGCTTCTTTAATTGCCTGAATCGCGCCGATCGCCATGTCATCGTTGTGGGCGTAAACCATGCAGATGTTCTTGCCGTTGTTTTCAGCCTTAATGAAGCTCTCCATCACCTCTTTACCTTTGCTGCGGGTAAAGTCGCCGGACTGAGAGCGGATAATCTTGATGTTTGGCGCTTTCGCGATGGCTTCAGCAAAGCCTTTTTTACGGTCGATGGCCACGCTCGCCCCGACGGTGCCCTGCAGTTCAACAACGTTACACGGCTTGCCGTCGACCTGTTTTATCAGCCAGTCGCCAATTAGCTGCCCTTCCAGCACGTTGTTGGCCGTCACGGTGGTCATATAGAGAGATTTGTCTTTGACGTCGATGGAACGATCGAGCAGGAAGACCGGGATTTCAGCGTCTTTCGCTTCCTTCAGGACGGGTTCCCAGCCGGTCGCCACGACGGGTGCAATAAAGATGGCATCCACGCCCTGGGCGATAAAGGAGCGTACGGCTTTGATCTGATTCTCTTGTTTTTGCTGACCATCGGCGATTTTCAGGGTAATGCCGCGTTTCTGAGCTTCGCTTTTCGCCACGTTGGTTTCTGCCGCTCGCCAGCCAGATTCAGAGCCGACCTGCGAAAAACCTACGGTTAAGGGAGCGGCCATCGCCATAGACGACATGGCTGCCGAAACTGCTGTGACAAGGAGTAAGCGCTTCCACATATGAACGTCCTCGTAGGGTGAGTTATTGTTGGTTAAAAGATGTTCTGCGGAATGACTATAGCCCATGAAATATGTAACGAATTGCGTTACATCACACTTCAGAAAAGTGAATAAAACGTTAATCACAAGTTTGTAATCGCTTTCATTTCTCCATGAAAAATGCGGCTGAGTTTATGGATTTTTCTGTCATGGAATCGGTCTGAAAAGTGGGAAGAACGTGGAGAGAAGGCGAAAACAGGCGGAGACATTCAGCGCGAGTTGGCTATAATACCTGCCACTTGTTTACCATCCATTTTAAAGGACACCGACATGAGCTTACTCAACGTCCCAGCGGGTAAAGAACTGCCAGAAGACATCTACGTAGTTATCGAAATCCCGGCTAACGCAGATCCGATCAAATACGAAGTGGACAAAGAGAGCGGCGCCCTGTTCGTAGACCGCTTCATGTCTACCGCGATGTTCTATCCGTGCAACTACGGTTACATCAACCACACCCTGTCTCTGGACGGTGACCCGGTTGACGTGCTGGTCCCAACGCCATACCCACTACAGCCAGGCGCAGTGATTCGCTGCCGTCCCGTTGGCGTGCTGAAAATGACCGACGAATCCGGTGAAGATGCGAAGCTGGTTGCGGTACCGCACACCAAGCTGAGCAAAGAATACGATCACATCAAAGATGTGAACGACCTGCCAGAGCTGCTGAAAGCGCAGATCACTCACTTCTTCGAGCACTACAAAGACCTCGAAAAAGGCAAGTGGGTTAAAGTTGACGGCTGGGACAACGCAGAAGCAGCGAAAGCGGAAATCATCGCCTCTTTCGAACGCGCTGCTAAGAAGTAATTCTTACTGCCAGACACAAAAAACAACGCCACCTTACGGTGGCGTTGTCGTTTTTCAGTACTGGTCTCTGTCTAACCAGTTACCGCTTACGATCCGCGTTAACCCGTCGACTGGACGCTGGTAGACATACATCCACGCGCTTCCGTACGGCGTCTGGATCAACTGGCGTGCGTATTCACCGCCCCTGGTGCGCAAGGCATCAAGTTCGGCAAGCGTCGCGTTATCAATACGATAAACTTCACCCTGTACTGTTCCTTCGCCCGGAACCGCGCCTGGATAGTGGCCCAGGCTGTACAACTGGTAGTTCTCGATATTGTAATTCCCCAGTAGCTGGGCATTGGTCATCCAGTGACTGTTGCCTTGCCTGGTTCGTAAACTGCCGTAGACAAATATTCGCATTGCTAAAACTCAAACTGATAGAGCAGATCAAGTGCCTGGTCTACGCCGGACACTGCTTCCAGATATAGCTTAGGCATCAGGCGATAGCGTAACGTGAGTGTTGCCAGTGAGTCAAAGATCCCCACACCATATTTTACCTGCAGACCCGGCAGTACATAGCCGCTGACCACCACCTGCGAGGAGTCACCCACGCCCTGGGTGTCCAGCGCCAGATTGCTTACGCCGAACGTCTCGCCGATTTTACCCACAACCTGCCCACTTTGTGCAACCCCCAGCCCCACTAACATCGAAGTCATCGCCGCGCTGTCGCTCTGACCGCTGTCGAGACCTTGACCACGCAGCAGGTAAGAGAGGGCTTCCTGCTGGGACATCGCCGGGTCAGAGAAGATCTCCGCCTTCGGTTCGTCGGCGGAACCGGTGACGCGTACCCCGGCAATGACGTCGTTTTCCGTCGCTTCCGGGTTACGAATCGCTTCAATGTTCAGCAAGGGTTGATCCGGTGGACCGGAGAACAGCAGCTCGCCTTTACGGACAATCAGATCCTGACCATAGGCGTGGAATCGCCCTTCAGGGATATTGATCTGCCCGTTCAGGCCAAGCCCTTGTTTATCCTGCGCCACCTTCAGGTCGCCCGTAAGCCTCGCCTTCAGCCCAAACGCATCCAACCGCACGTTATTCCCCACGTGCACGATAAGGTTACTATTAATCGGTATGCCCGCGCTCTTCTGTTCGACCGGTTTCAGATTTTCATTGAGCATAACTTCATCACTTGAGACGCCAACCGCACTTTCCGGCACGTCGTGAACCACGATGCGCGCCCACGGCACGTCGACGCGACCGTCAAGCGTGAAGAGGCTTGGCGTGGCTTCAAAGACCACATCAGGCGAGACGTCCAGTCGCACCATCGGCGGTACGGTGATGCGCACCTTACTGCCCTTCGCGGCAATACGGGCGCGCCAGTTGTCGAGCTGGCTCCAGTCCGCGTCGCCGCTCAGATTGATTTGCCCCTGCTGCGTCAGTACCGATCCGCTCAGCGTCGAGCTCATGCCGTTGAAGCTCATCGCGATCTGGCTGGGCTGCATGTCAAACGGCATAAAGTTGCCGTCAATATCCACGCCGCTGAGGCGCAGCTGGCCGAACAGCTGTGGGCTTTGCGCATTGCCCGCCAGGCGCAGGTTGGCATTTACCATGCCCTCGGCTTTTTCCCCGCGTGCGAAAATCGGGTTCACCATCGCCAGGTTGAAGTTGCGGATAGTGACGTTGCCGCCCAGATTTCGCCGTCCCTGTGGGTCGGTAATTTGAACCTTGCCGTCAAACTGACCGTTATTGGTGAGACGAATCAGCCAGCCCAGCTCCGCACGGTTGTTATGCAGATCTGCGCTCAGGTTCAGGGTGTCGAAGGCCACCGGCAGCGGCGCGTCATTCACCTCCTGCGTCACCTTCACGTTACGCCCGGACAGCGTGACGCTACCCTGCGGCAGCCCCTCTTTGGTGGTGTCCCAGGCGAAATCGGCTTTTCCGCTGAAGACGCCGCTGGCCTGGGTAGTATCCGGCATAAACGGTTTCAGCATCGCCAGATCGAAGCGGTTGAGGTTGATCTGCGCGCGTCCTTCCGCGCCCGCGTCGATGGTCTGCGGCACGCACAGTTCCGCATTCGGGTTGGTCCAGCAGTGCGGCCCAATGCTGATCTTCTGCTCGGCGTTGCGGTAGTCCAGCGCGATGGCGCGCGACAGCGCCAGCGGCCCGACCGGCGTGTTGAAACGGGTGTTATCCAGCGTCCCTTTCCAGCGCTCCTCTTTGCGGTCGAAACTGCCGGTCAGGTGAAGCTGGCCGGAGACCGGCTCGCCCTGCACGCGCAGCTGGAGATCGTGCTGCTTTTCGTTCCCTTTGGCGTCCAGGGTCACCAGGTTAATGTTGACGTCCGGCTGAGAAATGCGCTCCACGCGCAGATTCAGGTTTCCGCCGATCTGGTCAGTGGATTTCACATCCCCTTCCACGCGAACGCGGGCAACGCTCAGCGCCTGCAAGCGCAGGTTATTGGCGGTAATGTCCGCCAGCAGCTGCGGCGCGTCTACCGTGCCGCGCACCTTCAGGAGCCCCTTCGCCGTACCGCCCAGGCCCGGCAGGGCGTTATCCAGATTCGGCGCGTCGATGGTGGCGTCCAGATTGAGATCTTTCACCCCCAGCTCGCCTTTGATATCCGCCGTGTTGCGGCCCAGCGCCACGTGCAGACCCGGGATTACCCACTGCAGGTAGCTGTTGCCTTTCACCGAGCCTTCAACGTTTACCTTGTTCTGCTTCACGTTCCCGGTGAGCTTGATCTCCGGCACGTCCATCTGCCACGTGCCGCCGTACAGGCTGCCGCGGGTTTTGATCAGGCCATCCAGCTTCGACGGCCAGTCCGGCACCTCTTTGGCGGTGTTAATGCCCGTCAGCTTCAGCTCGCCGCGCCAGCTGATCGCCTGCTGCCAGTCGAGCAGCGCGGTCAACTCGGTTTTGCCTTCCAGCGCCGCGACGGTCAGCTTGTCGAGGTTAACCTGCTGTTCGTTGCCCTTCGCATCCAGGGTGATGTTCGCGGGCGGCACGCCCTGCCCCTTCACTGCGGTGCGGAACGAGAGCGTATAGTCGGTCATCTTGCCGCTCAGCTTCAGCTTCAGGTCATCGGCCTGGTACTGTTTTTCGCCGGTGAATGGCCAGTAAAGCTGCTTGCTGACCACCTCAAGATTGAGCGGCAGCCCGGCTTCCGCCAGCTGGGTTTGCGCACGCAGGACCATGTCTACCGGGCCGGAGAGATTGACCCCGACATCCAGCTTCTCGCGCAGCGCCCCGCCCACTTTGACCTTCACCTTCTCGCCTTTGAGCGGGTCAATGTTCAGGGCGCTATTCAGCGTGATATCCACCGGCCAGTTGTCGCGCAGCAGGGCGTTGCCTGACGCGTTCACCGAGCCCTGATTGGTGTCGATATCCAGCGCGTCGAGCTTCATATTGCCGTCAATGCTGCTGACTTTCAGCAGCATGTTATAGACCGTCAGGTCGGTATCGCCGGTCAGGCGCAGCTGCTCGCCTTTGAACTCTTCAATATTGAGGTTCAGCGGCAGATGCACATCGGTCATTTCCGGCAGGACAGGCTTCGAGAAGAGGTCTTTCAGCGTTTCGCCCAGCGGCTTCTCTTCCGGCTGCGGGTTCTGGATCTTCGGCTCGACGATCTCTTCCTGCGCCACGTCGGCCACTTTCGGCAGCGCGATCAGCAAGCCCTGCAGGGTGGTTGGCGTCAGGGTGAGGTTTTTCTCCTGCCAGCGCAGGCCAGAGCTGAAATCCATCACGGACACGGTGGTGTCGTCGATTTTGACATTGACGTTATCAAGCGCCACCCGATAAAGCGCGATCGGGTACGGCGTGGAGAGATTCAGCGGACCGCTGTCCTCTTCCTCTACCGGCGCAGACTTCGGCATTTTCTTCGAATCTATCGCCACGTTGACGTCTTTTAGCGACAAATCGTTGACGCAGAGCTTGCTGTCACGCAGACAGCCCAGCTTCACCGCCAGGTGAAACTCCCCGGCGTTCACCGCCACGCCCGGCTGCTCATAGCGGATGTTCTTCAGGCGCAGGTCGCGCCAGCCGCCCGTCACCTGGCCAATCTCCAGCCCCGGCACCCAGCGGTTCGCGGCGTTAAACAGCAGATGCAGCCCGGTCGTCGTTCCTACCAGAAACGCCACCGTACCGAGCAGCAGCACGATAAAAATCAGCACCCCGAGGCTTATCTTCTTCCATAAACTCATAATTCAGGCCCCAGACCGATGTAAAACTGTAATCCGTGTTCTTCTTTGTCGCCCACCGGCACGGCGAAATCGAGCTTGATGGGCCCGACGGGTGACTGCCAGCGTACGCCGACGCCCGCGCCGGTTTTAAAATCGCTGCGGCGGATATCGCTCACCGCTTCGCCGCCGTCGACGAACATGGCGCCCCACCATTTTCCGCTTACGTTGTACTGGTACTCCAGCGAGCCGGTAGCCAGCTTAGAGGCACCGATCAGCTTGCCGTCATCGTCCTTAGGCGCGATGGATTTGTATTTATAGCCACGGATGCTGCGATCGCCCCCGGCGAAGAAGCGCAGGTCCGGCGGGACCTTGTCGAAGTCGCCGGTTTCAATCCAGCCGAGGTTGCCGCGCACCACAAAGCGGTGTTTGTCATACAGCGTGCGGATCCAGACGTTCTGCGCCTGAATCACCGAGAAATCCACGTCGGAACCCCACATGGTGTTGGAGTAATCGATAGAGTAACGCTGGGAATCGCCCCAGGTCGGCATCAGGCCGCCGCGCGAGCGGGTGCGGCTGATCATCACCCCAGGATAGAGCAGCATGGTGGTGTTGGTGACGTTGGCCTGGGTAAAGTGATCCAGGCTCCAGCGCAGGTTGATGGCGCGCTGCCAGCCGCTGGAGAGATCCCAGTAACGCGACACGGCAAGCGTGGTGGAATCGGACTCGGTATCGTTCAGGTCGGTGCGCTTAAAGCCCCCCTGAACCAGGTAATATTGCTCAAGCGGATTTTTCAGCAGCGGCATTTTATAGCTGAAATCGAGCTGCTGTTCCGGGGCGGAAATGCTGGCGCTGGTGGTCAGGCTATGGCCGTAGGAGTTCATCCACGGCTTTTTCCAGGTGGCCTTCACGCGCGGGCCAACGTCCGTCGAATAGCCCACACCGGTTTCTATGGTGTTCTCGGTGCGCGGCGAAACAACGCCGTGCAGCGGCAACACCTTGGTTTTGCGAGACTTATCAAATTCAGGGGCGACAACCACGGAGTTAAACCAGCCGGTGGCTGAGAGCCGTCGGTTCAGCTCTCCCAGGTCGCTCGACTGGTAGTAATCCCCTTTTTTAAAGGGCACGAGGTTTTGCAGGTACTCTTCACGAATTTGCGACCCTTCGAACGTCACGTCGCCAAAGCGGTAGCGTTCTCCGCTGTCGTAGTCGATATCCCAGAAGGCCTGACGTCGCGCCAGCGCAATGCCCAGCTGGCTTTTATTGAACTGGCTGTCAAAGTAGCCCTTACGCAGGGAAACGCTGGTCAGCTCTTTTTGGAAGTGGTCGTAGTCACCGTGGTTGAGCACGGTGCCGATTTTCGGCCGCGTGCTGAGCAGGTCCAGGTAATCCCGGTCGGTACGCGCCCCGCCGCGCAGGATGACGTTGGTGCCGCCAATCAGCACCGGCTCGCCCGGCGAAACGCGGGCAATAAGCACCTGGCGCCCCTTCTTTGGGGGCGGGCGGAGATCGAAATCAATGGTGGGTTCGTAATACCCCAGCGCTTTTAGTCCTTCACGGATGGCATCATCGACGCGCGCGCGGAAACGCCGGTCCGGCGTCACCTCATCACTCTGGATGGTCGATAGCTGCGCACGCACGTTTTTTTGTAGCGCCCCGGATAACCCCTCAACCTGCAAACGGACATTCGCCGCGCTGGCAATCCCGCTTGTCAGCAACAGACTGACTAAACATAACTGGCGGATTTTTGTCACGTTTTCTCCTGAATATCCCTGTTTCCACCCTGGAAGCAAATGAAGTGCCGCTCCGCGGCAAAATACGGCCTGTTGGCCAAAAACCCGAATATCGGGTTGAAAATGGGTGTAACACCCAAATATTTCTTATGATTAAATCTAGACTCATTCAGCGCATTTATTGTGTTCAATTAAACGCGCCGTGACAACCTTAACCGAAACATCGCACCCCGGGAGGCCCCACCGTGAGTTTATTCGACAAAAAGCATCTGGTTTCACAAGCTGATGCATTACCGGGACGCAACACCCCTATGCCTGTGGCGACTTTACACGCCGTCAATGGCCATTCCATGACTAACGTTCCTGATGGCATGGAAATCGCCCTGTTCGCTATGGGCTGCTTCTGGGGCGTTGAGCGCCTCTTCTGGCAGCTGCCTGGCGTTTACAGCACGGCAGCCGGCTACACGGGCGGTTACACGCCGAATCCAACCTACCGCGAAGTCTGCTCCGGCGAAACCGGCCATGCGGAAGCGGTACGCGTAGTGTACGACCCGACGGTAATCAGCTACGAACAGCTCCTTCAGGTCTTCTGGGAAAACCACGACCCGGCGCAGGGCATGCGTCAGGGCAACGACCACGGCACGCAGTACCGCTCGGCTATCTATCCGCTCACCCCTGAGCAGGATGCCGCCGCGCGCGCCAGCCTTGAGCGTTTCCAGCAGGCCATGCGTGAAGCGGGCGATACGCGCGAGGTGACGACGGAAATCACCACCGCGAAACCGTTCTACTACGCCGAGGACGATCACCAGCAGTATCTGCATAAAAACCCGTACGGCTACTGCGGAATCGGAGGTATCGGCGTCTGCCTGCCGCCACAGCTGGCCTGATTATCAGCCGTTAGATCGTCGCCCGTACCGGACAGCACCCGCTGTCCGGTCTGTTTTATGTAAAAATGTGACCTCTGGCAGATTTACATCTCTTTACGCTATACTAGCCGCTGAAATAATCGGCTCAACGCTACGAGCTGATGTTCAATGTGTTTCCACACAAATGGTATCAACTCCCCTTCTGAGGATCTGGCGAGAAGCCGGATAAACTATGTTAAACAGTATTTTAGTAATACTTTGTCTGATTGCCGTCAGTGCATTTTTCTCGATATCCGAGATCTCGCTGGCCGCGTCCCGTAAAATCAAACTGAAGCTGCTCGCCGACGAGGGCAACATCAACGCCTCTCGCATTCTCAAAATGCAGGAAAACCCCGGTACGTTCTTTACCGTGGTGCAAATTGGTCTGAACGCGGTGGCTATCCTGGGCGGTATCGTGGGCGATGCGGCATTTTCCCCGGCGTTTTATAGCCTCTTTGCGCAGTACATGTCCGCCGAACTGGCCGAACAGCTGAGCTTTATCCTCTCCTTCTCGCTGGTGACCGGGCTGTTCATCCTCTTCGCCGACCTGACCCCGAAACGCATCGGTATGATTGCGCCAGAAGCCGTGGCTTTGCGTATCATCAACCCGATGCGCTTCTGCCTGTTTGTGTTCCGCCCGCTGGTGTGGTTCTTCAACGGCCTGGCAAACGTCATTTTCCGCATCTTTAAGCTGCCGATGGTGCGTAAAGACGACATCACCTCTGACGACATTTATGCGGTCGTGGAAGCCGGCGCGCTGGCCGGGGTGCTGCGCAAGCAGGAACACGAGCTGATTGAGAACGTATTCGAACTGGAATCCCGTACCGTGCCCTCTTCCATGACGGGCCGTGAAAGCATTATCTGGTTCGATTTACACGAAGATGAGCAGAGCCTGAAGAACAAAGTGGCGCAGCATCCGCACTCCAAGTTCCTGGTCTGTAATGAAGATATTGACCACATCATCGGTTACGTCGACTCCAAAGACCTGCTGAACCGCGTGCTGGCGAACCAGAGCCTGGCGCTGAACAGCGGCGTGCAAATCCGCAATACCCTGATTGTGCCGGACACCCTGACGCTCTCCGAAGCGCTGGAAAGCTTCAAAACCGCCGGGGAAGACTTCGCGGTGATCATGAACGAATACGCGCTGGTGGTGGGTATTATCACCCTCAACGACGTCATGACCACGCTGATGGGCGACCTGGTAGGCCAGGGGCTGGAAGAGCAGATTGTTCAGCGTGACGATAATTCATGGCTGATTGATGGCGGCACGCCAATTGAAGACGTGATGCGCGTGCTGGATATCGACGAGTTCCCGCAGTCCGGAAACTACGAGACCATCGGCGGCTTTATGATGTTTATGCTGCGTAAGATCCCGAAACGTACCGACTCGGTGAAGTTCTCCGGCTACAAGTTTGAGGTGGTGGATATTGATAACTACCGCATCGACCAGCTGCTGGTGACGCGCATCGACAACAAACCGACCGTACTGGTGCCGAAGCTGCCGGATGCGGAAGAGAAGGTGTCGGCGTAAGGTTCCTGCCCCCACAAACATCAACGGCTCCCATCGGGAGCCGTTTTTTTACTGCTGCATAGCACGTTGGTTAAGCCATCTCAGTTTGCAGACGCATAACCTGACGGTTGACTTCGGACATCACAGACAGGTGCTGTTTGTCCTTCACTTTTGGGACAAGGATTTTGCCCTTATCAAACTCAAAAGCGCCAACATCCTTGATATACAACCGTCCACGGAACAGGATCTTCACGTACTTCGCCACCTGAAGCGGGTTGTAGCGTTGGAAAATTTTCATTCTTGTATCTCCTGCGAATCATACGCTCTTGCGGTGCCACAATCGGCCCGACTGTCCTGAGCGCAAATTTTAATGCCCAATGACTATAGACCAGAACTACGGTGTTACCCAGTGTGCATAAGTTTATTTACCGTTTGATTACAATTATTCAGAATAATCTTTGCAAAGCGTGACTGAGCGCAGTATAAGCCGTCGTTTTTTCATGGATATGTGCGTTCACCCGCAAAGTGGCATCAGGATTGCGGGAAAACCACATTGATCGCACTTATCATTAAAAATGCATGACCAAGTGGTCGGATCACCTGCAAACAATAAGGAAACGCCATGACCCTACGTAATATCCTTGCAGCAGCCTGCCTGCTGCTGCCCCTGTGGGCGAGTGCTCACAACATTGAAAAAGGACAACGTGTACCGCCAGTCGGCGTTGCTGACCGGGGAGAATTGATTCTCGACAATGATAAGTTTAGCTATAAAGCCTGGAATAGCGCGCAGCTCGCGGGCAAAGTGAGAGTTGTACAACATATTGCCGGTCGTACATCTGCAAAAGAGAAAAATGCCAACCTGGTGGAGGCGATCAAGGCGGCAAAATTCCCACACGATCGTTACCAGACCACCACGATCGTGAATACCGATGACGCCATTCCGGGCTCCGGGATGTTTGTGCGCTCAAGCCTTGAGAGCAATAAAAAGCTCTATCCGTGGTCGCAGTTTATCGTCGACAGCAACGGCGTCACCCGTAAGGCCTGGCAGCTGGAGGAAGAGAGCTCTGCGATTGTCGTGCTGGATAAGAACGGCCGCGTACAGTGGGTGAAAGACGGGGCGCTGACCCAGGAAGAGGTGCAGCAGGTTGTCGACCTGCTGCATAAGCTGCTGGCTCAATAAAGAGAGACGCGGAAGCCGGGATTGAGGAAGGATTCGCGCGGGGTGTAGTCCAGCGGCTTGCCCTGCCAGTCATGAACGTGCGCCCCGGCGGCCGCGGCAACGGCATGCCCGGCGGCGGTATCCCAGACGTTCGTCGGCCCAAAGCGGGGATAGAGCTGCGCCTGTCCTTCCGCCACCAGGCAGAATTTCAGCGATGAGCCAATCGAGGTGGTCTGGTGTTCACCCAGCTGCTGCAGATACTCCTGCAGCTCGCTGTCGCTGTGCGAGCGGCTAATCACCACCAGCGGCGGACGCGCGTCGCGCACCTGGATCTGCTTGCGCACGCCGCACTCTTCTTTCCACGCCTTCCCTTCCGCAGCGCTGTACATCACCTTCATCACCGGCGCGTAGACCACGCCCAGCACCGCTTTACCCTTCTCAATCAGGGCGATATTGACGGTGAATTCACCGTTGCGCTTGATGAACTCTTTTGTCCCGTCCAGGGGGTCCACCAGCCAGTAGCGCTGCCAGTGCTGGCGCTCTTCCCAGCTTTGCGGCGCTTCTTCTGACAGGACGGGGATGTCCGGCGTTAAGGCCTGTAACCCTTTCAGGATCACCTTATGCGCCGCGATATCTGCCGCCGTGACCGGAGAGTCGTCCGCTTTGCTGACAACCTCCATGGGTTTACTACCGTCATACACCTGCATGATGGCATCCCCCGCATCCCGTGCGAGCTGACAAATTTTATCTAGCATTTTCCACCTCTTTGTTAACGCAGTGAGGTTAACTCTTTGTTTTAGTTATATCGTAATGTGAACAATTCCGCTATCTGTGAAGCAATTCCGGTTTCAGGTTGCTTTTTTCTGTCAGGATTCACATTTATGTAAGCAACACGTTATAGATACATACTCTTTTGTGGCCTGGATCGAAAAAAGGACTCTTCTGATGATTAAGTTTAGCGCAACGCTCCTGGCGACGCTGATTGCGGCGAGCGTGCAGGCAGCGACGGTCGATTTACGTATTCTGGAAACGACCGATCTGCACAGCAACATGATGGATTTCGATTACTACAAAGATACCCCGACGGAAAAATTCGGACTGGTACGCACGGCGAGTTTGATCAATGCCGCACGCGGCGAAGTGAAAAATAGCGTGCTGGTCGATAACGGCGATCTGATTCAGGGCAGTCCTCTCGGGGACTACATGGCGACCAGGGGGCTGAAAAAAGGCGAGATCCATCCTGTTTATAAAGCGATGAACACCCTGGACTATACCGTCGGTAACCTCGGCAACCATGAATTCAACTACGGTCTGACATACCTGCATGATGCCCTGGCAGGTGCAAAATTCCCGTACGTTAACGCCAATATCATCGACGTTAAGACCCAAAAGCCGCTTTTTACGCCTTACCTGATTAAAGAGACTGAGGTTGTCGATCAGGACGGGAAAAAACAGACGCTGAAAATCGGCTATATCGGTTTTGTCCCGCCGCAGATCATGACGTGGGATAAGGCCAACCTCGACGGTAAGGTGACCGTTAACGACATCACCGAAACCGCGCGTAAATACGTGCCGGAAATGCGTGAGAAAGGCGCCGATCTGGTGGTCGTTGTCGCCCATTCCGGCCTCTCCGCCGATCCATACCAGGCCATGGCAGAAAACTCCGTTTACTACCTGAGTGAGATTCCGGGCGTTGATGCAATCCTGTTCGGCCACGCCCACGCGGTCTTCCCGGGCAAAGACTTTGCCAGCATTAAAGGGGCGGATATTGAGAAAGGGACGCTTAACGGCGTGCCGTCGGTGATGCCGGGCATGTGGGGCGACCATCTTGGCGTGGTGGATCTGGTGCTGAATAACGACGGCGGCCGCTGGAAGGTCACGCAGTCAAAAGCCGAAGCGCGCCCAATTTACGACGCGGCGGCGAAAAAATCGCTGGCGGCGGAAGATAAAAAACTGGTCGACGTGCTGAAGCACGATCACGACGCCACGCGCGAATTCGTCAGCAAGCCGATCGGCAAATCCGCCGACAGCATGTACAGCTTCCTGGCGCTGGTGCAGGACGATCCGACCGTTCAGGTCGTCAACATGGCGCAGAAAGCCTATGCCGAACATTTTGTGCAGGGCGATCCGGATCTGGCGAAACTGCCGGTACTCTCCGCCGCAGCGCCATTCAAAGTGGGCGGACGTAAGAATGACCCGGCAAGCTATGTGGAGGTCGAAAAGGGCCAGCTCACCTTCCGTAATGCCGCCGATCTCTATCTCTACCCGAATACGCTGGTGGTGGTTAAAGCCACCGGGAAAGAGGTAAAAGAGTGGCTGGAGTGTTCTGCCGGACAGTTTAACCAGATTGACCCACACAGCAGCAAGCCGCAGTCGCTGATTAACTGGGACGGCTTCCGCACCTACAACTTCGACGTGATCGACGGCGTGAACTACCAGATTGACGTCACCCAGCCGGCGAAATATGACGGCGAGTGTCAGGCGATCAACCCGCAGGCGGAGCGCATTAAAAACCTGACCTTCAACGGCAAGGCGATCGACCCGAATGCCACTTTCCTGGTGGTGACCAATAACTACCGTGCCTACGGCGGTAAGTTTGCCGGTACGGGAGATGGACACATCGCCTTTGCCTCGCCGGACGAGAACCGCTCTGTGCTGGCGGCGTGGATCAGCGCCGAGTCGAAAAAGGCCGGCGAAATTCATCCGGCGGTGGATAACAACTGGCGTCTGGCGCCGATCCACAGCGATACGCCGCTGGATATCCGCTTTGAAACGTCACCGTCCGAGAAGGCAGCCGCGTTTATTAAGGAGAAGGCGCAGTATCCGATGAAACAGGTCGCGACGGATGATATTGGGTTCGCGATTTATCACCTGGATTTAAGTAAGTAGCGGCGATTGTGCCGGGTGGCGCTTCGCTTACCCGGCCTACGGGATGGAAGATTATGGGTAGGCCGGGTAAGGCGAAGCCGCCACCCGGCTTTTACGCCGCGCGATCGTCCCGATTCGCCATCACCTTCGGCGTATTCACCTCAATCCAGTCCGCCAGCGCGGCGACTTTCTCGCTGACCTCGATCCCCATCGGGGTCAGGCTATACTCTACGTGCGGCGGCACAACCGGGTACGATACGCGATCGACAAACCCGTCCTGCTCCAGCGCCTGAAGCGACTGGGACAGCATCTTTTCGCTCACCCCGCCCATTTTACGGCGCAGATCGCTAAAGCGATGCGTTCCCTGGCGCAGCGCCAGCAGAATCAGTACCCCCCAGCGGCTGGTAACGTGTTTGAGCACCTCTCGTGAAGGGCACTGTTCCGCGAAGAGATTGCCATCGCGCAATTGTTCGCTGAGCGTCGGTATCGTTGTTTTCATACTTACCTTTTTGTACGTACTTACTAAAAGTTAGCTATGGTGCTAGTGTGCCACAACACCAGACAAACACGAAGGAGATTCATCATGATCGCGATTACCGGCGCCACCGGCCAGCTTGGCCATCTCGTTATCGAACAGCTGTTGAACACCGTACCGGCTAACCAGATTGTGGCTATCGTACGTAACCCGGCAAAAGCTGAAGCCTTAAGCCAGCAGGGAATTGTGGTTCGTCAGGCGGACTACACGGATGAAGCCGCATTCACCGCCGCGCTGAACGGCGTGGATAAGCTGCTGCTGATCTCGTCCAGCGAAGTCGGCCAGCGCGCGGCCCAGCACCAGAACGTGATTAACGCCGCCAAAGCGGCAGGGGTGAAATTTATCGCCTACACCAGCCTGCTGCATGCGGATACCTCGCCGCTCGGTCTGCACGTTGAACACGTTGCCACTGAAAAAGCGCTGGCGGCGTCAGGCATTCCTTATGCCCTGCTGCGCAACGGCTGGTATACCGAAAACTATCTGGCGAGCGCGCCGCCTGCGCTGGAACACGGCGTGTTTATTGGTGCGGCAGGCGAAGGCAAAATTGCCTCTGCCACCCGCGCAGACTATGCCGCGGCGGCAGCGAAAGTGATTGCTGAAGAGGGCCATGCGGGCAAGGTGTATGAACTGGCGGGCGACCACGGCTGGACGCTGAGCGAACTGGCGGCTGAACTGAGCAAACAGAGCGGAAAGCCGGTCACCTACCAGAATCTCAGCGAAGCGGAGTTTGCTGCCGCGCTGAAGAGCGTCGGCCTGCCTGCCGGGCTGGCCGATATGCTGGCGGACTCCGATATCGGGGCCTCCAAAGGCGGGCTCTTTGACGACAGCCATACGCTGAGCAAACTGATCGGGCGCCCAACCACTACGCTGGCGGAGAGCATCAAAGCCATCCTGTAATGGTTACGGGCTGGTTATTTTTTGTGGCATCCCCTCGGGTCATCTTTGATAATGAAAAGATGACCCACGAGGAGGCTCACCGTGCAAGGCGTACCGGAACAGTTTAATGATGAAAGAGACAGCGCGCGCTTTCGCCATCTGGCGCAGCTGCCGGGCCTGGAGCTGTATCACGCGCATATTTCTGACTACGCCTTTGAGCCTCACACCCATGAAGCCTTCGGCATCGGCACGATTGAAACCGGTGCCGAACGCTTTCGCTATCGCGGCAGCCAGCATCTCGCGGCGGAGAAATCCGTCGTTACCATGAACCCGGACGAGATCCACACCGGCGAATCCGCCACCGAGGGCGGCTGGCGCTACCGGATGGTCTATATCGAACCCGATCTGCTGGAAGAGGTGACCGGCCTCCGACACTGGTGGTTCAGCGACGTGACCCGTCATGATCCGTTACGCTCACAGCAAATCGGCAGGCTTATTTACGGCTTGTGGCACACGGACGATCCGCTTGCGCAAAAAGGTTTACTGCTGGATCTGATTGAGACCTTCCAGCCGTTTGCCCACCACGCGCCACGGCTCCAGGAAGGCGCGCACCGCTTCGAACGGGTACGCGAGTACCTGCACGACAACTATATGCGCGCTCTGACGCTGGACGAGCTGGCCAGCGTCGTCTCGCTCAGCCCGTATCATTTCCAGCGCCAGTTCAAAGCCCATTTTCACGTGACGCCGCATCAGATGCTGATGGCCATTCGACTCTGGCGCGCCAAAGCGTTTCTCACCCACGGCATGCCCGCCGCAGAGGTTGCCGCCGCAACCGGGCTGACCGATCAGTCACATCTGACCCGCGCGTTTACCCACCGCTACGGCATTACGCCCGTGCGCTACCAGAAGCAGGTCACCCGGCGCTAATGCGCAATCTCATACAATACGCGCGCATTCGCCCCTCCTACACTGACGACAGCGTAAATACCTGTGGATGGAAAAATGATTAGTGGAGTGTTGTATGCCCTGCTGGCCGGGATGATGTGGGGACTGATTTTTGTCGGCCCGCTGATCGTGCCCGAGTATCCGGCAATATTACAGTCGACCGGACGTTATCTGGCGCTGGGGCTGATTGTCCTGCCCCTGGCGTGGCTGGGACGCGCGCGCTTGCGCCAGCTCAGCCGTCAGGACTGGGGGACCGCACTGGCGCTGACCATGATGGGCAATCTTATCTATTACGTTTGCCTCGCGAGTGCCATTCAGCGTACCGGTGCGCCGGTATCGACCATGATTATCGGCACGCTGCCGGTCGTCATCCCCGTCTTTGCTAACCTGCTCTACAGCCAGCGCGATGGTAAACTGGCGTGGTCAAAAATGGCCCCGGCGCTGGTATGCACCGCCCTGGGGCTGATATGCGTCAATATTGCCGAGCTGCGTCATGGGCAGGTGGACGTTGACCTGTGGCGGTACGGTTCTGGCATTCTGCTGGCGTTCATTTCCGTGGCGTGCTGGGCATGGTATGCCCTGCGCAACGCGCGCTGGCTGCGTGAGAACCCGGACAAGCACCCGATGATGTGGGCGACGGCGCAGGCGCTGGTCACGCTGCCCGTATCCGTCGTGGGGTATCTCGGCGCATGCCTCTGGCTGGGCCATCAGCAGCCGGACTTCGCCCAGCCCTTCGGGCCAAGACCGTGGGTGTTCATTGGCCTGATGGTTGCGATCGCGGTGCTGTGCTCATGGGTGGGCGCGCTGTGCTGGAACATTGCCAGCCAGAAGCTGCCGACGGTGATCTTAGGGCCGCTGATTGTCTTCGAAACCCTGGCCGGACTGCTTTATACATTCCTCATGCGCCAGAGCGTGCCGCCGCTGTTCACAGCCTGCGGGATCGTTCTGCTGGTTGTGGGGGTAGTGATGGCGGTGAGAGCGAAGCCGGAAAAACCGAGGGTCGTTCCGGCGTCGGAGGTGTGATATTTGCCGGGTGGCGGCTCCGCCTTACCCGGCCTACAAGGAGCCGTTTCGTAGGCCGGGTAAGCGCCAGCGCCACCCGGCATGATGTTAAAACGTTTCCCAGTTTGCTTCAGACGCCGCCGCGACAGGCTGCGCTTTTGGCACATAGGTTTTTACCGGCGCCGCTTTGACCGCCTGGTTGCGGGTAATTTTGAACACCGCCACCGCTTCGTTCAGGCGTGCAGCCTGATCTTCCAGCGCCGCCGCCGCGGCCGCAGACTCCTCCACCAGTGAGGCGTTCTGCTGGGTCACGCGGTCCATCTCGGCTACCGCCTGGCCCACCTGGTCGATACCGCGGCTCTGCTCGTCAGAGGCCGAGGCAATTTCGCCCATAATGTCGGTGACGCGGGTGACCGCATTGACGATCTCTGCCATCGTGGCCCCGGCTTCGTTAACCAGCTGCGAGCCCGCGTTCACGCGTTCGCCGGAGTCATCGATCAGCGCTTTGATCTCTTTCGCCGCCTGAGCGCTGCGCTGGGCAAGGGTACGCACTTCCCCTGCCACCACCGCAAAACCACGGCCCTGCTCGCCTGCACGGGCCGCTTCCACCGCCGCGTTCAGCGCCAGAATATTCGTCTGGAAGGCAATCCCGTCGATCACGTTGGTAATTTGCGCGATTTTGCTGGAACTGGTGGCGATTTCGTCCATCGTCCGCACGACGCCTTCCACCACGTTACCGCCCTTCTTCGCCGTGGAGGAGGCATCCAGCGCCAGACGGGAAGCCTGACGCGCGTTATCGGCGTTCTGCTTCACGGTCGCCGTCAGCTGTTCCATGCTGGCTGCCGTCTCTTCCAGAGACGCGGCCTGCTGCTCGGTACGGGAAGAGAGGTCGTTACTGCCAGCGGAGATTTCGCCTGCACCGGTATAAATGGTATCTGCGCCTTCACGCACCACGCCCACGGTGTTCGCCAGCGAAGTTTGCATCTCCTGCACGTTACGCGCCAGGATGGCCATTTCATTTTTACCGTCGGCCTGAATCGGCTGGGTGAGATCGCCTGCCGCAATGGCGCGAATATGGTTGATCACCTCTTCCAGCGGCAGCAGCAGCACGCGGCGCATCGCAATCCAGCTGGAGATAATCACCACGATCACCAGCAGCATGACCGCAGAGAGGATCCACAGGATGCGTTTGTAATCACTTTCGTTATCCTGAATGCCTTTATCCGTGAGCGCGGCCTGCGCTTCACGCCATTCACGATAAACCGTCTGCATCGCATTCTGTTTTTGTTCAGCATTCTGCTTGAACATATCTTCCAGATTGCCCTGGCTCAGCAGAACATTCATTTGCGTCAGCGTTGCAGAGTAAATGCGGTACTGCTCTTCGAGTTGGTTGGTCAGGTTCTCATCCAGGCCTGGCGTATTCGGCAAGGCATAGTATTTATCGTAATGAACCTGGGCTTCAGTCAGCAGATTTTTCGCCGTGGTCACCAGCTCATTCAGCTGACCGCCGTTAATTTGCGAGGCCATGCTGCTTTGCAGGCGCAGCATCCCGCGGTTCAGGGTGACGCGCGCCTGGTTCAGACTGATCCACGCATCGGTAAACTCCGCCACGTTCTTGCTGGAGAGCTGCGACACGGTAAAGTTGTCTTTATCGTTATTCAGGGCGTTGATAAAGATACCGGCGGAAATCACTTGCATGATGCCGAGCACAAGCAGCACCGAAATCAGAAGGGTAATGACTTTTATACGTTTAAACATGCGTTGCCTTTGTTATATGCAGGTTTGTCTGACGTGGATATATCGGCAGGTGCAGCGGGTTGTTTACTGTTTCTCCACCTTTAAAAAGTTTCGAAACCACTTTCCTGAACCCATTCAGAGAGTTAAATCGGATATTTTTTTGTGATCTGCATCTCACTTTTACCCGTTCCTCTAAAGGGTTATAGCGTCGCCTATAAGATGCATTTAATATGCATCTTATATTATTGATGATGAGGTAACTGCTATGGCCTTTCGCGACCAACCCCTGGGCGAGCTGGCGCTCTCCATTCCTCGCGCTTCTGCGCTGTTTCGCAAATACGATATGGACTACTGCTGCGGCGGTAAGCAAACCCTGGCACGGGCGGCCTTACGCAAAGAGCTGAACGTTGAGGTGATTGAAGCCGAGCTGGCGAAGCTGGCCGAGCAGCCCGTCGACAAAGACTGGCGAACCGCTCCGCTCGCAGAAATCATCGACCACATCATCGTGCGTTACCATGACCGTCACCGTGAACAGCTGCCGGAGTTGATCCTGCAGGCGACCAAAGTCGAGCGCGTTCATGCCGACAAACCTTCCGTACCGCGCGGTCTGGCGAAATACCTGACCCTGCTGCACGAAGAGCTTTCCAGCCACATGATGAAAGAAGAGCAGATCCTCTTCCCGATGATTAAACAGGGAATGGGAAGCCAGGCGATGGGGCCCATCAGCGTGATGGAAAGCGAGCATGATGACGCGGGCGAACTGCTGGAAGTGATCAAACACACCACCCACAACGTCACGCCGCCGCCAGAAGCGTGCACAACGTGGAAAGCGATGTACAACGGCATTAACGAGATGATTGACGACCTGATGGAACACATCAGCCTTGAGAACAACGTTCTGTTCCCGCGGGCATTAGCGGGGGAATAAAAAAGCCCGGTGGCGCTAGCGCTTACCGGGCCTGCAACGTCCTCGAACGTAGGCCGGGTAAGCGTCAGCGCCACCCGGCAACATGCTTAACGCATGCCAGCCATCCGTTTCTTACCGATAAACATCCAGCCCAGCCCCAGCGCGATAAACCACAGCGGCGTGACGATCAGCGCCTGACGGGTATCATCTTCCAGCGTCAGCAGAACCAGCACGAAGACGAAGAACGCCATGCACACCCAGCACATCAGCTTGCCCAGCGGCATCTTGTAGATCGATTTTTCATGCAGGTGTGGGCGCTGTTTGCGGTACACCAGATAGGAACAGAGGATGATGGTCCAGACGAACATAAACAGGATCGCTGAGACCGTGGTGATCATGGTGAACGCGCCAATCACGCTTGGGTTTACGTAGAGCATCACCACGCCGCCCAGCAGGCACATGCAGGAGAAGGTCAGCCCTTTCGCAGGTACCGCACGCTTAGACAGCTTGGCGAACGCGCTCGGCGCCACGCCTTCCTGCGCCAGACCAAACAGCATACGGCTGGTTGAGAACACGCCGCTGTTCGCGGAAGACGCCGCTGAGGTCAGCACCACGAAGTTAATCAGGCTCGCCGCCGCAGGCAGCCCCACCAGCACGAACAGCTCAACGAACGGGCTCTTGCTTGGCACCACCGAGCTCCACGGCGTCACGGACATAATGATGATCAGCGCGAAGACGTAGAACATGATGATACGCACCGGAATGGAGTTGATGGCGCGCGGGAGAGACTTCTCCGGATCTTTGGTTTCCGCAGCGGTCGTTCCGACAAGCTCAATCCCTACAAACGCGAACACCGCAATCTGGAAGCCGGCAAAGAAGCCGCTGATACCTTTCGGGAACCAGCCTCCATCATTCCACAGATGGGTAAACGACGCCTGAACGCCGGTTGGTGACTGGAAGTGGGTGAGCACCATCACCAGGCCCACCACGATGAGCCCAACGATGGCCACGATTTTGATCATCGCGAACCAGAACTCCATCTCACCGAACATTTTAACGGTGGCGAGGTTCAGGCTCAGCAGCAGAACAATAACCGCCAGCGAGGCCACCCAGTCCGACAGCCCGGGGAACCAGAACTGCGCATAGGCGGTTATCGCCACGACGTCCGCCATACCGGTCACGACCCAGCAGAACCAGTAGGTCCAGCCGGTGAAATAGCCCGCCCATGGCCCGAGCAGGTCTGAAGCGAAGTCGCTGAAGGATTTGTATTCGAGGTTCGAGAGCAGCAGTTCACCCATTGCACGCATCACGAAGAACAGCATAAAACCGATAATCATATAAACGAATATGATTGACGGTCCGGCGAGACTGATGGTTTTGCCTGACCCCATAAACAGCCCGGTACCGATGGCACCCCCAATAGCAATGAGCTGAATATGACGGTTTGTGAGATTGCGCCGTAGCGACTGTTCAGACGACGCCTCTTCGTCGGCGACGACTTTGACCTGATCTACCATGTGATATTTTCCTGTTTATGCCTGTCTGTGTTGTTAAGGCTCTTCTGGCCTTTAAATACGTCAAAAAAATGACGTTCCCTTGTTAGGGCTAATCGATATTAGGTAAGAATCGGCGGGATGAATACTATGATTTAGATATTATGTTAATAATATGTTGAAAGTGAGTGTCATATCACTCATGCAGCGCGAAACAGCTCACAAAAATACACGCAACAGTTTCGTTTGCAAGATAAAATATTGATTCCGACTTAACTATAGGTTTTCACGCTATTTTCCCCTCCCCAACCGGGGAGAGGAAATAAGAAAAGTCGATTACAGAATTTCCAGCAGCTCGACTTCAAAGACCAGAGTGCTGAATGGCGGGATGGACGCGCCAGCGCCGCGCTCGCCGTAAGCCAGGTTGTGCGGGATAGTCAGTTCCCATTTGGAACCGACTGGCATCAGGGTCAGCGCTTCGATCCAGCCCGCGATAACGCCATTCACCGGGAACTCAGCCGGTTCGCCGCGCGCGACGGAGCTGTCGAAGACGGTACCGTCGATCAGCTTACCGGTGTAGTGTACGCGAACGTGGTCGGTACGCGCCGGGATTGCGCCATCGCCCTGATTGATCACGCGGAACTGCAGACCAGACTCGGTGCTGTTCACGCCTTCACGCTCACGGTTCTCTTCCAGATATTTCACACCTTCGGCGGCCATCTCTTCAAAGCGCGCGCGACGCACGGCGTCAGCACGCTCGTGGATTTCACGCAGCGCACGGTGCACAACGTCAACCGGAACGGCAGGCTGTTTGCCTTCCAGCGCGTCAGCGATACCCGCCACCAGCGCTTCAGGTAACAGACCTTCCAGGCCGGATTCGCTCAGCTGCTGTCCTACCTGCAAGCCGATACCGTAACTTGCCTGCGCTTCGATAGTGTCAAAAGTCGGGGTGGTCATGGGTTTTCCTTCCATCACATTTAAAGTAGCGGGCAGCATATCAGCCATGCCCTTATGGGTAAAACTTTGTCTGAAGTTAAGGTGACAAACCGCGACGAAACAGAAACAATAGAGAGAACCAGGATTAATCCCGAACTGATGTCACGGATGTCGGGTTTACTACGCCGTTCAGGCAGTTAGCAAACTATACTTCGGGGCACAGGATAAAAAATACGCGGAGCAGGAGGAGTGCCATGCCCGGGCGATTTGAACTGAAACCTACCCTGGCGAAAATCTGGCAGGCGCCGGACAATTTTCGCATCATGGATCCGCTGCCTCCTCTGCATCGCAGAGGGATCATCATTGGTGCGCTGATGGTGATTGTGGGCTTCCTGCTTCCTTCCGGTGGCGATGATGTTGATACTGCCCCCGTCACCCGCAATGCTCAGCTGGACCTTCAGTCGCAAACGCGACCGCAGCCTGACGCACAGCCGATGCAGACGCAGCTCGTTACCCCGTCTAACGATCCGGGTCAGGTCGCGCCGGTTGAGCCAGAGCCGATTCAGGACGAACAGCCACAGGAACAGGCCGCCGCCCCGTCTCAGCCTCAGACCCAACAGCCCACCGGCATTGAGCAACAGTGGCGTTCCTATCGCGTAGAGCCGGGTAAAACGCTGGCGCAGCTGTTCCGTGACCACAACCTGCCGCCGACAGACGTGTATGCCATGGCGAAGGTGGAAGGCGCGGGTAAACCGCTCAGTAACCTGCAGAATGGCCAGATGGTGCAAATTCGCCAGAATGCCAGCGGGGTGGTGACAGGATTAACGATTGATACCGGAAATGGACAACAGGTGCTGTTTACCCGCCAGACAGACGGCAGCTTTATCAGGGTACGTTAAGGGCGGGGTTCTGTAAAAAGCAAAACGCCGGCACAAGGCCGGCGTTTCAACGTGAGCAGAGTAAAAAATTACTCAGCTACAACGTTAACAACCAGTTTAGCGAACACTTCGCTGTGAACCTGGAAGTCAACTTCGTGCTCACCAGTGGTACGCAGAACGCCGTTCGGCAGACGAACTTCGCTCTTAGCCACTTTAACGCCTGCTGCAGAAACTGCATCAGCGATATCGCGGGTACCGATGGAACCGAACAGTTTACCTTCGTCGCCAGCTTTGGACGCGATGGTAACGGTGCCCAGTGCGTTGATTGCTTCAGCGCGAGCGTTAGCAGCCGCCAGAACGTCAGCCAGTTTGGCTTCCAGTTCAGCGCGACGTGCTTCGAAAAACTCTACGTTTTTCTTGGTAGCTGGAACAGCTTTACCCTGTGGAACCAGGAAGTTACGAGCGTAACCCGCTTTAACGTTTACCTGATCACCCAGGCTGCCCAGGTTTGCTACTTTATCAAGCAGAATAACTTGCATTACCTTATCCTCTTAAAGTCGTATTAATGGACCGTGCCCGATTACTGATGACGATCAGTGTACGGCAGCAGGGACAGGTAGCGAGCGCGTTTGATAGCGCGAGCCAGCTGACGCTGATATTTTGCACGAGTACCGGTGATACGGCTTGGGACAATCTTACCGCTTTCGGTGATGTAGTTTTTCAGCGTTGCGATATCTTTATAGTCGATCTCTTGAACGCCTTCCGCGGTGAAACGGCAGAACTTGCGACGACGGAAATAACGTGCCATATGGCTAGTCTCCAGAATCTATCAAATCAATCTGCTCGGCATGCAGAACCATTTTGCTCAGACCGTTCTTTGCCTTGTGGCAAGAGATGAACCCCTGAACGATTACTGCACTACCGACCGTTAAACTGTGAGTAATGGCCTGGTTTTCGTGTCCGCTAATAATAACGGGCATTTGGCACCACGCCTGCCGGTGAAACCCGGCTTCCTCTTGCACAGAACGATGCTCAAGCACGAACTGGCAATGCGGAATTCCTGATGGACTGACCTTTCGAAGGGGAGCCCTGCATACGATGCCGGACAACGCCAGACGGTTGGTCATCAGAAATTACTCTTCAGAATCCCCAGCATCAGAATCATCTGCGGTTTCGTTTGCGAAATCATCGCGACGCTCACGGCGCTCGTCTTTCGCTTTAACCATCGGAGATGCTTCGGTCACTGCGTTTTTGGTACGCATAACCATGCTGCGGATAACGGCATCGTTGAAGCGGAAGTTAGTTTCCAGCTCATCGATCACTTCCTGCGGTGCTTCAACGTTCATCAGAACGTAGTGTGCTTTGTGCAGTTTGTTGATCGGATAAGCCAGCTGACGGCGGCCCCAGTCTTCCAGACGGTGGATCGTGCCCGCTGCTGCAGTGATTGCACCAGTGTAGCGCTCGATCATACCCGGAACCTGTTCGCTCTGGTCAGGATGGACCATAAAAACGATTTCGTAATGACGCATCGAATTGCTCCTTACGGATTATTCAGCCTCCTGTCTGGGTCAGCCGAGGCCCGGGGAGGCAAGGAACGTGTTAAAGGTCGGCTGAAAAATTGACGCGTCATAATACTTGCGCGCCCCTGGAAACTCAAGCTGATTGCACAAATAATTCGCACAAAGCGCGAAGCGGGTCTAAGTGGGTGATTTAAAATTACTCACATCCGTAAGCGGTGTTTTTTTGAACAACTGCATCAGAAATGGTCACGCATCCCCGCCGGAGGAGTGATTACACTTTAATCAGAGATAACCGAAACAGAAGAAGGAGCATCCCCCTCTCACAGCACGCAGTCGTGGAGCGCATATCATGAAAAAAATCGCATTAGCCATAATGGCGGCGCTTTTGCTCAGTGCAAACGCGATGGCAGCCATCAAGATAGACAGCCGACAGGCCAGAAACATGGATGATGTGCACAGCTTAGGCGTAATCTATATTAATCATAATTTCGCCACCGAAAGCGAAGCAGATCAGGCACTAAATGAAGAGACCGACGCCCAGGGCGCAACTTATTACCACGTGATGTTAATCCGTGAGCCCGGCAGCAACGGCAATATGCACGCCAGTGCAGATATTTACCGATAACGCCTTAACGCTAGCACCAGGAAAGCCAACAACGAGAACATAGCCATAGTTGACGTTGCCCCCTGCCCGGGGGCTTTTTTTGTGAATGGCTCCGGAATACCACCGGTTACAACTGTTTTTCGGTATTCCAGAGCACTTATTCACTTCTGCCCGTAATAGGCATTCGGGCCATGCTTGCGCATGAAATGCTTGTTCATCAGGTAATCATCAATGCCCTGAAGCCGTGGGTTAATGCCGCGGGCAATCCACGCCATACGTGCCACTTCCTCCATGACGACCGCATTATGGACGGCGTCGTGGGCATCTTTTCCCCAGGCGAACGGGCCGTGCTGATACACCACAATCCCCGGCGTATGCAGCGGCTCGCATTCTCCCAGCGTGTCGATAATCACCTTTCCGGTGTTGAGCTCGTACTCTCCTTCCACTTCATCCTGCGTTAATGCGCGCGTGCAGGGGATGTCGCCAAAGAAGTAGTCCGCATGTGTCGTGCCCAGCGCCGGAATCGCCAGCCCCGCCTGTGCCCAGGCGGTCGCGTGCGTGGAGTGAGTATGCACCACACCGCCAAGGGACGGATAACGCCGATACAGCGCCAGATGGGTCGCAGTGTCCGAAGAAGGACGCCATTTACCGTCAACGACGTTTCCTTCAAGATCGACCACCACCATATCGTCAGCTTTCATGGTGTCATACGCCACACCGCTCGGCTTAATCACGATCAGCCCCTGCTCGCGATCGATAGCGCTGACGTTACCCCAGGTGAAGGTGACCAGGCCATAGCGGGGCAGATCCATGTTGGCTTCAAAGACCTGCTGTTTCAGCTTAAGCATGTTCAGCCTCCAGTAATCCCGCGCGCGCCATACGCTCGCGCACCCAGTCCCGCGCCTTTGCTACTTCCGCAGCAGGGTTGTCCGACGTTTCGCTCCACATCTCAATCAGGTAAGGCCCGCAATAGCCTGTCTGCTTGAGCGTCTCGAAGCACCGTTCGAAATCCACCACCCCGGTGCCGAACGGTACGTTTTTAAACACGCCAGGACGGGTATCTTTGACGTGCACCGCCACGATATGCCCTATGCCTGCCTGCAGCTCCATCTGCACGTCGTTATCCCATGCCGACAGGTTGCCGATATCGGGATAAAGCTGGAACCACGGGTTGTTCAGATAGTGCGCGTAGCCCAGCGCCTTACTGATGGAGTTCATCAGCGGGTAATCCATGATCTCCATTGCCAGCGTGACCTGCGCACGGCTGGCCATCTCAACGCTCTCTTTCAGACCATCACGGAAACGACGGCGCGTTTCATCGTTGGCTTCCTGATAGTAAACGTCATAACCCGCCAGCTGGATCACGCGGATACCGACGTCCTGCGCAAAGCGGATGGCTTTACGCATGATCTCCAGCCCCTGCGCGCGCACGGCATCATCTTCGCTGCCGAGCGGAAAACGACGGTGAGCGCTCAGGCACATGGACGGCACGCGCACGCCCGTTTCCGCGATGGCGCTTACCAGTGCCAGGCGCTGTTCGCGGCTCCAGTCGAGGCGAGCAAGACGCTCGTCCGTCTCATCCACCGACATTTCGACAAAATCGAAACCCAGCTGCTTCGCCAGCTGTAACCGCTCCTGCCAGCACTCCCCCGCAGGGAGTGCCTTTTCATAGATGCCAAGCGGGACCTGTTTTGACAACATACCCGCTCCTTAGCCCCAAAGCTGAGCGATTGAGCGTTTGAACTGACGCGCCGCTTCCACCGGGGACGCCGCATCACGAATGCTGCGACCGGCAATAAAGACGTGAATCGGAATGCCCTTGAACAGCGGCAGATCTTCCAGCGCCAGACCGCCAGTGACGGTCACTTTGAAGCCCATATCGGCCAGACGTTTGATGGCGCTGATATCCGCCTCGCCCCACGCCACACCTGCGGCCTGCGCATCACGGCTGCGGTGATACACCACCTGCTGAATGCCTGCGTCACGCCATTCTTGCGCCTGCTCCCAGGTCCAGAAGCCGGTCAGCTCAATCTGCACGTCGCCATTAAACTCTTTTGCCACGTCCAGCGCGCCTTTGGCGGTGTTGATATCCGCACAGCAGATCACGGTGACCCAGTCGGCGTTGGCTTCGAAGCACATGCGGGAGAGGATTTTGCCTGCGTCGGCGATTTTGGCATCCGCCAGCACGATTTTATGCGGATAGAGCGCTTTCAGGTCACGAACCGCACGAACGCCTTCGCCCACGCACAGAATGGTGCCCACTTCAATGATGTCCACTTCTTCCGCAATCAGGCGGGTGGTTTCGTAAGCGTGAGACAGCGTTTGGTTATCCAGCGCAACTTGCAACATGGGTAATGACATATTCAATTCCTCTTAAACGGCCGCCGCAGTGGCGTTATCAATTAAATCCAGCACGTCCTGCGCGGTGCGGCAGGCGCGTAAACGGTCAAAATTGGCTTCGTCATCAAACAGATTGACGATCTGCATGATGCCCACCTCCTGGTGGGTATTGGCATCGACAGCCGCCATAGTGATAAGGATGTCGACCGGGTCGTTATCTTCGTGGTTAAACACCAGCGGCGTTTTCAGCGTCACCAGCGCGAAGCCGGTTTTCTTGACGCCCTCTTCCGGGCGGCCATGCGGCATCGCCAGGCCTGGCGCAATCACAAAGTAAGGGCCATGCTGCGCCACGCCATCCAGAATCGCCTGGTAGTAACGCGGCTCGACAACGTCAGCCTTAACCAGCAGATCCACACTCAGCTTCACCGCTTCCTGCCAGGTACTGGCTTCGGCCTGTAAAAGGATGGAGTTATTCTCTGCCAGCGAATCACGTAGTTTCATATGGCGTCCTTACTTCACGTCTTGTGGGAAGTGTTCTTTGATCACTTCCAGCAGTTTTGGTCCGAAATCCGCAGGCGACAGCATGTTGCGTACGCCCACCACATATTTATTACCCGACACACTAATTTCGCCGGCGATATGAGTAGAGGCGATGATGATGTCCGCGCCGTTCAGCTCACTTTTGTATTCACCCACTGCGCAGCTGTTCACCGTGTGGTCGATGTTGGACTGGGTTAAAAACTGGTCCACTTTCATCTTCATGATCATGGAGCTGCCTTGCCCATTACCACACACAGCCAGGATACGTACGGTCATAATCGAAACTCCTTAATGAGCAGACACTTCTGCTGTTTGTTTTTCCGCATCTTCTTCAGCTCGCAGCGAACGGCCAGCGAAGAACATATAAGCCAGAGCAATCAGGATGATGATGGCCATAAAGATCAGTCCGATGGAGGCAAAACCCTGCATCATCGGCGGTGCCAGAATTGACCAGTCCGCCATGCCCATCCAGGCGCTCATACCGGTGAGCTTGACCGCCCACACGCAGCCAAAGATTTCAACCATGCCCATTACCAGGCAGATCTTGAGCGCCGCGCGCCAGCCGCCGAAGTGGTTAGCGAATACGCCGATGGTGGCGTTGGAGAAGAACATCGGGATAAAGCCCGGAATAATCAGGATTGAGGAGCCGCAGCCGACCAGGATGCCCACCGCAATCAGCTGGCCGATGGTGCCCCACATAAAGCCCCAGACCACCGCGTTTGGCGCGAAGCTATAGATAGCGGCACAGTCGATGGCCAGTACCGCGCCAGGAATCAGGCGCTGAGAGATACCGTTGAAAGCTTCAGACAGTTCGGCGACGAACATACGCACGCCCTGAGTAATGATGAAAATAGCCACGGCGAAAGAGAAACCGGTCTGCAGGATGTAAACCGTCCAGTGGGTTTTCCCCGCCATCGCCTGCACCACATCAATACCGAAGGAGAGCAGAATGGCGCCGAAAAAGAGGGTCATCACAATCGCGGTCGACACGATGTTGTCATGGAAGATATTCAGCCAGCCAGGCAGCTTAAGGTCTTCAACACTCTCTTCTTTTTTACCCAGGTACGGCGCAACTTTGTAAGCAATCCAGGCAGCAAACTGTTGCTGGTGACCGATGGAAAAACCGCAACCGTCGGTCACTATCTGGGTTGGCTTGTACATCATGTTGGAGGTGATACCCCAGTAGAGCGAGACCAGCACCGCGGTGCAGATAATCGTGGTCCACATTGGGTAACCGAAGATGTAGAGAGAAACCGCAATCAGCCCCGCCTGCTGGAACATAATGTGCCCGGTGAGCATGATGGTGCGAATACCGGTAATGCGGCGCAGCAGAACATAGATAATGTTCAGCGCCAGCGCGAGCAGAACGGCGTAACCTACCCAGCTATAGGCATCGCCCATACGATCGATGGTCGTCATCATTGAGGCGTAGGTATCAGAGATAGCCCCATTAATGCCATACACTTCCGACATTTTGGCAACGACTGGCTTAAACGTGCTGGTCAGTATGCCCGACCCCGCCTGCAACAGCATGAAACCGATAATGGTTTTGATGGTGCCTTTAATAATCACGCTGACGCTTTTACGCAGCAGGATATATCCCAGGCACGTCACGATACCCAGCAACAGCGGGGCGTTGGTCATTACCTGATTAAAGAAAACGGTAAAGACGTTGTAGAGGATCTCCATAACTCTCTCCAGAAATGAGAACACGAGGGGCAATCCCTGTGCGGTTGGTGCCATCACTCTATTAATCACAAATAATCACCACAAGATTGAATTTGATTATTTGTGACGCATCACGCAATTTATTTCCCTTCAGTTAGTAATGATTTTCACTACCGCACAAATGAAATAAATTAGTCCTTATAATTCATGAAATTAATGTTTATCATGCGATAATCTAACAAGTAACAAGCAGAGAGTCTGTGACGTTGAGCAGATAAAATTCCGCATTTTCGCTATTGCAAAGCGCGTAAAATGGTGCCAGCATTAATCACAACGAATCACAATGTGATTACTTTTGATTAAAACCAGGAGTCAAAACGATGAGTAAAGTGAAAACCATCACCCGTGAATCATGGATTCTGAGCACCTTTCCGGAGTGGGGTAGCTGGCTGAACGAAGAAATCGAACAGGAACAGGTTGCTCCTGGCACGTTTGCAATGTGGTGGCTGGGCTGCACCGGGATCTGGCTGAAATCAGAAGGTGGCGCCAATATCTGCGTCGATTTCTGGTGCGGCACCGGCAAACAGAGCCACGGTAACCCGCTGATGAAAAAAGGCCACCAGATGCAGCGTATGGCCGGCGTTGAAAAACTCCAGCCGAACCTGCGTACTACACCGTTTGTGCTTGATCCTTTTGCCATTCGTCAGATCGATGCCGTACTCTCTACCCACGATCACAACGACCATATTGATGTAAACGTGGCGGCAGCGGTGATGCAAAACTGCGCGGACGATGTGCCGTTTATCGGGCCGCAGACCTGCGTGGATCTCTGGATTGGCTGGGGTGTGCCGAAAGAGCGCTGCATCGTGATGAAACCGGGCGACGTGGTGAAAATCAAAGACATTGAAATCCATGCTCTTGATGCCTTTGACCGTACCGCTCTGATTACGCTGCCGGCCGATCAAAAAGCGGCAGGTGTACTGCCAGACGGCATGGACGAGCGTGCGGTGAACTACCTGTTCAAAACGCCGGGCGGCTCCCTGTATCACAGCGGTGACTCCCACTACTCCAACTACTACGCTAAGCACGGTAACGAGCATCAGATTGACGTGGCCCTGGGCTCCTACGGCGAGAACCCGCGCGGTATTACGGATAAAATGACCAGCGCCGACATGCTGCGCATGGCGGAAGCGCTGAACACCAAAGTCGTTATTCCGTTCCACCACGATATCTGGTCAAACTTCCAGGCCGATCCGCAGGAAATTCGCGTGTTGTGGGAGATGAAAAAAGACCGCCTGAAGTACGGCTTCAAGCCATTTATCTGGCAGGTAGGCGGCAAGTTCACCTGGCCGCTGGACAAAGACAATCTTGAGTACCACTACCCGCGTGGTTTCGATGATTGCTTCACCATTGAGCCTGACCTGCCGTTTAAGTCCTTCCTCTGATTCCGAGGCCACATCGCCAGACTTGTGTCTGGCGATTTCATATTTATTTTAGTAATTTCACGCTATTTCAAATATCATCTTTTCAAATCAATTCTTATCGGAATAGCTCATGACGGAAGCGCAACGGCATCAAATTTTACTGGAACTCCTGGCGCAAACAGGGTTTATCACCGTCGAGAAAGTGATCGAACGTTTAGGGATTTCCCCTGCCACCGCGCGGCGAGACATTAACAAGCTGGATGAAAGCGGCAAGCTGAAAAAAGTTCGCAACGGTGCGGAAGCCATTAGCCAGCAGCGCCCCCGCTGGACGCCGATGAACATTCATCAGGCGCAGAATCACGATGAAAAAGTACGGATCGCCAGAGCCGCGTCGCAGCTGGTGAATCCCGGTGAGAGCGTCGTTATCAACTGCGGCTCTACGGCGTTTTTGCTGGGCCGCGAGATGTGCGGCAAGCCGGTGCAAATCATCACGAACTACTTACCGCTCGCCAACTATCTCATCGATCAGGAGCATGAGAGCGTGGTGATCATGGGTGGTCAGTACAATAAAAGTCAGTCGATTACGCTTAGCCCACAGGACAGCGAAAACAGTCTCTACGCCGGACACTGGATGTTTACCAGCGGCAAAGGCCTGACCGCTGAAGGTTTGTATAAAACCGATATGCTGACCGCGATGGCGGAACAAAACATGCTCAACGTGGTAGGCAAACTCGTGGTGCTGGTCGACAGCAGTAAAGTCGGTGAACGCGCAGGCATGCTGTTCAGCCGCGCAGAACAGATCGACCTGGTGATCACCGGCAAAGGGGCTAACCTCGAGATCCTCCAGAAGCTGGAAGATCAGGGAGTAAAAGTGCTGCGCGTTTAAAGGTGCTGGCGGAAAAACGCTACCGTGGCGTCGAGCGCCGCTGGCGTGATGCGGTGGCGAACGCCTGATTCCCACAAACAGGTCAGATTACCGTCCAGCCCTTCCTTCTTTAACGCCTGCTGCAGGCGGAAGGTACCGTCAGGTGGCACCACATCATCCGCGTCACCGTGCCACAGCAAAAGCGGGCGATCTGCGAGGCGCGGCAATGCCCGGGTTACTTCCCACTCTTCCAGCCTCGCGGTGATTTCCGCTAAATCCTGAGGGGGAAAAAGGGTCTTCGCCAGCGAGGTAAAATAACCCGAGCCCATCAGACAGGCGACCGACTTCACTTCTGGATGGTGCGTCATGATCCCCAGGGCTGTCATACCGCCCATCGACGCCCCGGCCACGGCCAGACGATGCTCGGCCACCAGCCCTGCCTCATAAAGCGCATCGCGCAATCCGGCAAACTCGGTCAGACTCCCGTGCAGTATGTGCCAGAACTGCCCAAGGCGCGCCTGCTCATTACCCATAAATCGTGCGCCGTGGTCAGGCGCATCCGGCATCACCACGCGAAAACCCGCCTGCGCCAGCGCGACCGCAAAGTAACTGTAAACCAGCTTCGATGAGGTAAATCCATGATAAAAAACCACAACAGGCAGCGGTTTATCACGTTTACCCGCTGGCATAGCGTGTAAAATTTCATGGTCGCCGAGATGGCGTATTTCAATTTCAATCATTGTCGACCCTGCACGAATGGATGATTCATAATGTTGAGAACTGGATTACGGTTTCAGGCTATTTTCATTCGAAAATTACGTCCCAGCTAACACTTCGGGAACATTCCCCCAAAACTAAATTCACAGACAACTACACTATGGCTATCAGGAAACGAGATATGGTTATGCACAGGTTTGCTGCTTTATTGCTGGTGTTTCTGCTTAACGGCTGTAGCGCACTGCAGGGAACACCGCAACCCGCTCCCCCGGTTGCCGATCATCCGCAGGAGATTCGTCGTAATCAGACGGAAGGATTACAGCGAATGGGCACCGTCTCCGCGCTGGTTCGCGGTTCGCCGGATGACGCAGAAGAGGCAATAAAGGCACAAGCCGTCGCCGCCAAAGCAGATTATTACGTCATTATTATGATCGACGAAACCATCATAACGGGACAGTGGTATTCACAGGCCATTTTGTACCGAAAATAATGGTTTACCTTTGAACGACATTTACACTGCTTTGCGTCCATAGACATTTTCCTGTCCACAATAAACTCCATGCCAGCGACAAGGAATGGGGGTTTATTCGCGAAGGATTGCCCGGCGGATACCGGAAATATGTGAAATGGAGCTGACGATGAAACGAACTCTTGCTTTGACCTCTCTGTTGCTCTCCGCAGGCCTGGTGAGCACCACCGCGCAGTCAGCAGAATTCGCCAGTGCTGACTGTGTAACTGGCCTGAATGAAATTGGCCAGATCTCCGTGAATAATATCTCGGGGAGCCCGCAAGACGTTGAACGCGTCGTGGCATTAAAGGCCGATGAGCAGGGTGCTTCCTGGTATCGCATCATCCAGATGCAGGAAGATAACCATATCGACCACTGGCGGGTACAGGCCATTCTCTACGTGTAAACTCCCTCCTGATAAAAGCCACTTATTTTTAGTGGCTTTTCGCTTTTGCAAATTTTTTATCTTATTAAAAACCAATCAATAACAACAAAATAACATTTTGTTACATTAATTCAGTAAACGTAATCTCCGCTCTGCCGTTGAAGAACCACACCTATTCAATGATGAGCAATTTATGATCAACGTTTTTCGCCGTGCAGGCCTGGGGGCGAAGCTGTCGCTGCTTACGGGCGTCAGTGTCGCCACGCTGTTTCTGCTTTTCACTTTTCTGCTCAGTCAAAAAGCCAGCCAGCAGCTTGAAGCCCTTGCGGTAGAAGACCTGCACAATCAGTCCACCGGCATGGTCGACATGGTGCAGATGTTTAACACCAGCCTGAGTGAAGAGGTTGAGAGTTATACCCGGCTGTTTACCACTTTTTTACCGCAGCCACTGAATATTGATACTTCCCAGGCTCAGACGATTAACGGACTCAGCGTCCCGCTTCTGAAAGGCGGTGACACCGGACTGCATCAAAACAACACCCTGTCTGACGAGTTCCTGAACCGTACGGGAGCCATTTCGACGCTGTTTGTACGCAGCGGTAATGACTTTGTTCGCGTAGCCACCTCCCTGCGCAAAGAGAATGGCGAGCGGGCGATGGGCACCGTGCTGGATACCGCCAGCCCGGCCTTTGCCGCCGTCAACAGAGGGGAAGTCTACCGCGGACTGGCGCTGCTGTTTGGCAAACGCTATATCACCCAGTATCAGCCGGTTAAAAACGCCGAAGGACAGGTCATTGCGATCGTCTTTGTTGGCGTGGACATTACGCACTCCTGGAACGTCATGCGCGAGAAAATCCTCACCCGCCGCCTGGGCGAGAGCGGTCACTTCTTTGTGCTGGATCGCAGCAACGGCAAAACGCGCGGGCAATATCTGTTCCATGCCGGTGAAGAGGGGCAGTTGCCGAAGTGGGACGACGCGACGCAGCAGCAGCTTCTGGGTGACAAGCCCGGCACCCTGGAACGCGTAAGCGACGACGGCCGCACGCTTAAAATGGCGTATACCCCGCTGCCAGGCTGGAACTGGACTATCGTGGGCGAAGTGGATAAATCGGTGCTGCTCGCAAGCGTTAACGCCATGCGCGATCGCTTCCTGCTGGCCGGCGTGGTCTTATCTATCCTGTTTGCTGGTCTGTTTGTGGTCCTTATTCGCCGCGTCCTGACCCGGCCGCTGAGCAATGTGATCCATCTTGCCCGGCAATATGCTGCAGGGGATCTCCGTTCCAGCCTGCCCGTGACGCGTCAGGACGAAGTCGGCCAGCTGATCGACGCCATTAACGGCATCGGCGGCGGTCTGCAAAAAATTGTTCTGCAGGTTCGCGAGGCCGCAGGCGAGATCCATTTGGGTACTAACGCGCTGGCTTCCGATACCGGCGAGATTTCTGAGCAGATCAACAAGCAGGCCAGCAGCGTGGAAGAGACCTCCGCCAGCATGGAGCAGCTGGCCGCCACCGTACAGCAAAATGCCGCCAACATGGAGCAAACGCAGCAGCTGGTGGGTGAAACCTCCCTCGCGGTCCATCAGGGCGGTGAGACGGTCACTCACGCCGTGTCGACCATGGACGACATTCGCGAGGCGTCAAAACGCATCGAAGACATCACGCGCGTGATTGAGTCCATCGCTTTCCAGACTAATATCCTGGCGCTGAATGCGGCAGTGGAAGCGGCCCGCGCGGGCGAGCACGGGAAAGGGTTTGCGGTGGTTGCGCAGGAAGTTCGCGCCCTGGCCGGACGCAGCGCCAACGCGGTGAAGGAGATTGAACAGCTGATTGGCGATACGCTCAGGAAAGTGAGCGAAGGCCATGCGCTGTCTGAACAGACGCGCCTGGCGATGGATGACATCATCATTCATATCGATAACATCAGCCAGCTGGTCACCGAGATTAACCATGCCTCACGCGAGCAGTCCGCAGGGATTGGCCAGGTGAATCTCGCCATGACCCACATTGGCGAAGCGTCGCATATTAATGCGGATCGTATCTCACGCAGCGAACAAACCGCTCAAACGCTGCGCGAGAAAGGGTCACATCTGGCTCAACTGGTGAGTCTGTTCCAGCTAAAAGACTAACCGACTCTGCCCGTCGCACGTAGCAGCAGGTCATTTTGCACCTGCTCGCTCATCAGCGTACCGCCACGAGTATCCAGCATCATGCGGCACCACGCCTGCGCCACCGGGGGCGATGCGTGCCGCAGCATTTCGCTTCCAGCACCCAGCAGGAAAAGCTGCTGCGCAATTTCCCGCCCCTGCGCCTCCTGCGGTTTACGCAGTTTTTGCTGAAGCTGTCGCCAGCTGCGGTCGAAGTGTCTGTCCTGCCCTTTTACCTGTGCAAACTCATCGGCAAGCAGATCGTGAATACCCGGCTGCTTCGCCAGCACGCGCAGCACGTCCAGGCACATGATATTGCCGGACCCTTCCCAGATGCTGTTCACCGGCATCTCGCGATACAGGCGGGGAAGTTCGCTCTCCTCGCAGTACCCGACTCCGCCCAGCACCTCCATCGCTTCCGCCACAAACGGGATGCCCGCTTTGCACACGCTAAATTTCGCGGCCGGGGTAAACAGCCGCGCCCATGCCGCTTCCTGGGGATCCGCGCGTTTATCCCACGCCCGGGCCAGGCGAAACAGCAGCGCCGTTTGCCCCTCCAGCACCAGCGCCATCCGACTTAACACCTCACGCATGAGCGGCTGAGCGATAAGATTTTTGCCGAAGGTCTGACGCTGATGCGCGTGGTATAGCGCCACGGACAGCGCACGACGCATCAGTCCGTGGCTGCCCAGCGCGCAGTCAAAGCGCGTCAGGCCGCCCATTTTGAGGATCTGCCGTACCCCTTCGCCCTCTTCCCCCAGCAGCCAGCCGGAGGCATCAAGAAACTCTACCTCGCTGCTGGCGTTGGAGCGGTTCCCGAGCTTGTCCTTAAGGCGCTCCAGCCGGACGGCGTTGCGCTGTCCGTCAGGTAAAAAGCGCGGCACAAAAAAGCAGGACAACCCGCCCTTCGCCTGTGCCAGCACCAGATGCGCATCGCTTTGCGGGACGGAGAAAAACCATTTATGGCCCACCAGCCGGTAGCTGCCGTCGCTGCATTTTTCCGCTTTGGTGGTGTTGCTCAGCACGTCCGAGCCGCCCTGTTTTTCCGTCATCCCCATACCGATCAGCAGGCCGCGTTTTTGCGCGCCAGGCACCAGATGAGGATCGTAGCGATCGCTGAGCAGCGGCGTCAGCCAGTCGTGAAATAATTTAGGGAGCGCCTGCTGCAGGAGCGGTGTCGCGGCAAACGTCATGGTGACGGGACAAAGCGTGCCTGCCTCAACCTGAGCATGAAGCACAAAGCGTGCGGCCCGGGCGACAAACGCCCCCTTACGCGCCTCCTCTTCCCATGCCAGGTTATGTACCCGATTGGCACACAGCCCCTGCATAAGCAGGTGCCATGCCGGGTGAAAGCGAACGTCATCCAGTCGCTCTCCGGTGGCGTCATAGCGAAGCAACTCCGGCGGATTCACGTTCGCCAGCCTGCCCAGCTCCAGCGACTCTGCGGTACCTAACTGCTGCCCGATGCTGGCGAGCAGTTCGATATCCCACTCGGCACCCTCACGCGAGACTGCGTCACGCAGCGCGCAGTCCGAGAGAAAAAGGTTGCTGTTAGAGAGTGGTGCAGGTTGATTGAAAACGGTATGAGTCTGCCAGTGCATACTGTCTCCCTCCTTCAGTGGCAATGACGATAAGTATGGACAGACCGCGCACACGCTGCATGGGAGGGGAGTCACACGTTCACGATCCCGCTGATATCATTCGTGAAATAGCTCACAGAACATAAGAATAAACTATTTCATGACTTCGCTTTTGTTGAATAATTTATTCTCTCCCCCTTTCAGTGAGGAAAGTTATGCAACCGGATGCGCACAAGCGAGCATTAATTGCCGGCTCCATTGGTAACTTTATCGAGTGGTATGAGTTTGCGGTCTACGGTTTTCTGGCGACCGTCATTGCGAAGAACTTCTTTCAGCTTGAAGGGGAAGCGGGGCTTACCAGCCTGATCCTCACCTACGCCTCATTTGCCATCGCCTTCTTCTTCCGCCCGCTGGGGGCGGTGGTGTTTGGCCGCATCGGCGACCGGATTGGCCGTAAGCCGACGCTAATCATTGTGCTGGTGCTGATGACGCTCGCTACCGCCGCCATCGGCATTGTGCCGGTCTACGCCAGCATCGGGATTGCCGCCCCGCTCATTATTACACTGCTTCGCATCCTGCAGGGACTGTTCGCGGGCGGCGAGTACGGCGGTGCGGTCTCGCTGATGACGGAGTTCGCCCCGCGAGGCAAGCGCGGGCTCTATGGTGCCTGGCAGTCCTTTACCGTGGCGCTGGGGCTGTTAGCGGGTGCCGGCATCGTGGCGCTGCTCTCCGCCCTTCTCACGCCTGAAGCCCTGCACGACTGGGGCTGGCGCATTCCTTTCTTCCTGGCGCTGCCCATGGGCGCTGTTGCGCTGTGGCTTCGCGTCAGCATGGAGGAGACACCCAGCTTTGTGCAGCAGCAGGACAAACCGGCCGTCGCTCAGGCGGACATTGCCGCCACGCTCCGGGCCATCGTGATGGGGATTGGCCGCGTGATGGTCTGGTCTGCGGCGGGGTACACCTACCTGGTGATTATGCCGACCTATCTGCAGTCGGCGCTGCACACCGGGTTTAATCAGGCGCTGTTGATCGCAGTGATTTCGAACGTTGGGTTTGCGCTGACGATCATTCCGTCGGGGATCCTGAGCGATAGGATCGGGCGTCGCACGGTGATGATTATCGCCACCGCGCTGCTGCTGATCCTCGCCCTGCCGCTGCTGAAACTTCTGCAGGCGGAGTCCAGCACGCTGGCGGTGAAAGCGATAGTAGTATTGATTGCGGGCGGTCTGGTGGGCATGCTGGCGGGGCCGGGCCCGGCGATGCTCTCTGAGATGTTCCCGACCCGCGTGCGCTATACGGGGCTGGGGCTGGCCTATTCGTTATCGAACGCGATTTTCTCGGGATGCGCAGGGTTAATCATAACCGGGCTGATTAAGCAGACGGGCAATCTGGATATTCCGGCGTACTACGTGATGGCGACGGCGGTAGTGAGTATTTTCGCGCTGATGACGCTGAGGAAGGATGACCATTTGCGGTCACTGGAGGAATGAGGTTAATGCCCGGTGGCGCTACGCTTACCGGGCCTACGGTACCGTGCCTTTGTAGGCCGGGTAAGGCGAAGCCGCCACCCGGCATAACAGGCTACCCGCGCTGACGCACCGCTTCAAACAGGCAGATGCCCGTCGCAACAGACACGTTCAGAGAGGACACGCTGCCCGCCATCGGGATGCTGATCAGCTCGTCGCAGTGCTCGCGCGTCAGACGACGCATGCCTTCGCCTTCCGCCCCCATCACCAGCGCCAGACGGCCGGTCATTTTGCTCTGATACAGGGTATGATCCGCTTCACCGGCCGTGCCGACGATCCAGATGTTCTCTTCCTGCAGCATACGCATGGTGCGCGCCAGGTTGGTCACGCGGATCAGCGGAACGTTTTCCGCCGCGCCGCAGGCCACTTTCTTCGCCGTCGCGTTCAGCTGCGCGGAACGATCTTTCGGCACGATCACCGCATGCACGCCCGCCGCATCCGCGCTGCGCAGACACGCGCCGAGGTTGTGCGGATCGGTAACGCCATCGAGGATCAGGAAGAACGGATTCTCGAGCTCAGCGATCAGATCCGGCAGATCGTTTTCCTGATACTGACGGCCCGGCTTCACGCGGGCAATAATGCCCTGGTGCACCGCCCCGTCACTTTTTTCATCCAGGAACTGGCGGTTAGCCAGCTGGATCACCACGCCCTGCGCTTCCAGGGCGTGGATCAGCGGCATCAGACGTTTGTCTTCACGCCCTTTCAGAATAAACACTTCCTGAAAACGCTCCGGTGCGCGCTCGAGAAGGGCCTGCACCGCGTGGATGCCGTAAATCATTTCACTCATTGATGGTTCTCGTAATAAGTATTTCCCCTCTCCCGGTTGGGGAGAGGGTCAGGGTGAGGGGAGAATTTACTCCGCCTGCTTTTTCTTAGCCGCGCGCTTCGCTTTGGTGGCGGCCGCTATTTTCTGTGTCTTCGCGGAAGGTTTCTTCGCGGCACGGGCTTCTTTCTTCGCCGCCTTCGGCTTCTGCTTCTTCTCACCGCGGAACGCGCTGTCCGGCTCGAAGTTCACCTTCTTACCGGCCTGACGGCGCTTGCCGCTCGTTTTGCCGTTTCCGCCTTTTTTCGCTCTTTCGCGCTCGGTTTTACCGACGTTACGCGGCGCGCGCTCGCTGGAGATCAGGCTGAAGTCGATTTTACGGTCGTCCATATTCACGGCCTCAACCTTCACTTCCACACGGTCGCCCAGACGATAGGTCTGGCCGCCAGATTCGCCGATCAGACGCTGACCGACCTGGTCGAAGCGGTAGTAGTCGTTATCCAGGCTGGAGACGTGCACCAGACCGTCGATAAACAGCTCGTCCAGACGAACGAAGAAGCCAAAGCCGGTCACGCTGGCAATCACGCCTTTGAAGACGTTACCGACCTGGTCCAGCATAAAGTCACACTTCAGCCAGTCCGCCACGTCGCGGGTAGCTTCATCCGCACGGCGTTCGGTCATGGAGCAGTGCTGACCCAGCTGCAGCATCTCTTCCATCGAATAGTGGTAGCCACCGGTTTCGGTGGTGTTCCCTTTATGGCCCTGCTCCTGCGCCAGCAGATACTTGATCGCACGGTGCAGCGAAAGGTCAGGGTAACGACGGATCGGCGACGTAAAGTGGGCGTAAGACTGCAGCGCCAGGCCGAAGTGACCGCGGTTTTCCGGATCGTAAATCGCCTGCTTCATCGAGCGCAGCAGCATTGTCTGTAGCATTTCTGCATCAGGACGATCGCTAATGGATTCCAGCAGCTCGGCGTAATCGCGCGGCTCTGGCTTATTGCCGCCCGGCAACTCCAGGCCCAGTTCAGCCAGCACGGAGCGGAACGCGGTGATGGCTTCCGTCGACGGTTTATCGTGAATACGGAACAGCGCAGGCTCTTTGGCTTTCTCAACGAAGCGTGCCGCCGAGATGTTCGCCAGGATCATACACTCTTCAATCAGCTTGTGCGCATCGTTACGCTGGGTCTGCTCGATGCGCTCAATGCGGCGCTCGGCGTTGAAGATAAATTTCGCCTCTTCGCTCTCAAAGGAGATCCCGCCGCGCTCTTCGCGCGCCTGATCCAGCGTTTTGTAGAGGTTATGCAGCTCTTCGATGTGTTTGACCAGCGGCGCGTACTGTTCGCGAAGATCCTGGTCGCCCTGCAGCATATGCCAGACCTTGGTGTAGGTCAGACGCGCGTGCGAGCTCATCACCGCTTCGTAGAACTTGTAGCCGGTTAAGCGCCCTTTGGTGGAGATGGTCATCTCGCAAACCATACAGAGGCGGTCAACCTGCGGGTTCAGGGAGCACAGACCGTTAGACAGCACTTCCGGCAGCATCGGCACGACCTGGGACGGGAAGTAGACCGAGGTGCCGCGGCTGCGGGCTTCGTTATCCAGCGGGGTGTGCGGACGGACGTAATAGCTTACGTCAGCGATCGCTACCCACAGACGCCAGCCGCCGCCGCGTTTTTTCTCGCAGTAGACGGCGTCATCGAAGTCACGGGCGTCTTCACCGTCGATCGTAACCAGCGGCAGGGAGCGGAGATCCACGCGGCCCACTTTGGATTCTTCCGGCACTTCTTCACGCAGGCTTTCGATCTGCTCTTCAACCGCTTTCGGCCAGATGTATGGAATTTCGTGGGTGCGCAGCGCCATATCAACGGCCATGCCGGTGCCCATATTATCGCCCAGCACTTCGACGATTTTACCTACCGCTTTGGTGCGACGGGTTGGGCGCTGGGTGAGTTCCACCACCACCACAAAGCCCATGCGGGCGCCCATCACCTCTTCAGGTGGGATCAGAATGTCGAAGCTCAGACGGCTGTCGTCCGGCACCACGAAGCCCACGCCCGCGTCGGTAAAGTAGCGGCCAACAATCTGGCTGGTTTTTGGCACCAGGACGCGCACGACGCGCGCTTCTCGGCGACCTTTACGGTCAGCGCCCAGCGGCTGCGCCAGAATTTGGTCGCCGTGGATGCACATTTTCATCTGTTCAGATGAGAGATACAGATCGTCTTTACGGCCTTCCACGCGCAGGAAGCCGAAGCCATCGCGGTGACCAATGACGGTCCCTTTCAGCAGATCGAGGCGCTCTGGCAGCGCGTAGCACTGGCGGCGGGTAAAGACCAGCTGCCCGTCACGCTCCATCGCGCGCAGGCGGCGGCGAAGGGCTTCAATTTGCTCTTCACCTTCAATGTTTAATTCAACAGCAAGTTCTTCACGATTGGCGGGTTTTTCGCGTTTTGTTAAGTGTTCAATGATGAACTCGCGGCTGGGGATAGGATTCGCGTATTTTTCGGCTTCGCGTTCCTGGAAAGGATCGTGTGACATGTCGGTTCCTCCGTTGTCAGCTCCGGTGGAAATTTTCTTCATTCCACCAGCAATAATTTATAAAGCGGTTGATTCTCTTCAACCAAATCGGCCAGCGTGTAGTTATCCAGCTCCTTGAGAAAACTTTGCACGGCCTTAGAAAGCGCCTTTTTCAGGCGGCAGGCGGGCGTGATGTGGCAGAACTCGCTGCTGCAGTTCACCAGAGACAGCGGCTCCAGTTCACGTACCACATCGCCAACACGAATACTCTGTGCCGGTTTACCGAGACGGATCCCACCATTCTTCCCGCGGACGGCAGCAACGTATCCGGCACGACTAAGTTGATTGATTATTTTGACCATATGATTACGGGATACGCCGTAGACCTCTGTGACTTCAGAGATACTGGTCATTTTCCCATCGGGTAACGACGCCATGTAGATCAGCGCGCGTAAGCCGTAATCGGTGAAACTTGTTAACTGCACATCAACCTCAGGAAAAAGGGAAATCGCGGACAAACCGCAGAGATATTCATTAATGATGATAAACCAGCCAGATAGTTAGCGGCTAATTTATTTGACAGACGGGGCGAAAAAGCGGAGATCCAGGAGCGGTCGCCGGATGGCGCTACGCTTATCCGGCCTACGGGTCTCCCCGCAGGCCAGCAGTCACGAAGATTATGCGTCGAACGGGTCGCGCAGGATCATCGTTTCAGTACGATCCGGGCCGGTAGAAATAATATCGATCGGCACTTCGGTCAGTTCTTCAATACGCTTGATGTAATCCAGCGCCGCCTGCGGCAGGCCGCTACGCTCTTTCACACCGAAAGTGGTCTCAGACCAGCCCGGCATGGTTTCGTAGATTGGCTCAATGCCTTCCCAGTCGTCAGCAGCCAGCGGCGTGGTGGTCACTTCGCGGCCATCAGGCATACGGTAGCCTACGCAGATTTTCACTTCTTTCAGGCCGTCCAGCACGTCCAGCTTGGTCAGGCAGAAGCCAGACAGGGAGTTGATCTGCACTGCACGACGCACGGCAACCGCATCCAGCCAGCCGGTACGGCGACGACGACCGGTGGTCGCGCCAAACTCGTTACCCTGCTTGCACAGGAACTCGCCGGTTTCATCAAACAGTTCGGTCGGGAATGGACCTGCACCCACGCGAGTGGAGTACGCTTTGATGATGCCCAGAACGTAATCCACATAACGTGGACCCAGGCCAGAGCCGGTCGCCACGCCACCCGCGGTGGTGTTGGAAGAGGTTACATACGGATAGGTACCGTGGTCGATGTCCAGCAGCGTACCCTGCGCACCTTCGAACATGACGAAATCGCCACGCTTGCGCGCCTGGTCCAGCAGATCGGACACATCAACAACCATACCGGTCAGAATGTCTGCAATCGCCATGACGTCATCCAGCACTTTCTGGTAGTCAACAGCGTCAGCTTTGTAGAAGTTCACCAGCTGGAAGTTGTGATATTCCATCACTTCTTTCAGTTTTTCAGCGAAGGTTGCTTTGTCGAAGAGGTCACCCACGCGCAGACCGCGACGAGCCACTTTATCTTCGTAAGCCGGACCGATACCACGACCGGTGGTGCCGATCGCTTTCGCGCCGCGGGCTTTTTCACGCGCAACGTCCAGCGCCACGTGATAGTCCAGGATCAGCGGGCAGGCTTCGGAGAGCAGCAGACGCTCACGAACAGGGATACCACGGTCTTCCAGACCTTTCATCTCTTTCATCAGCGCAGTTGGAGACAGCACAACGCCGTTACCGATGATGCTGGTGACGTTTTCGCGAAGAATGCCTGATGGAATAAGATGGAGGACGGTTTTTTCACCGTTGATTACGAGAGTATGGCCTGCGTTGTGACCGCCCTGGTAGCGCACAACATATTTAGCCCGTTCAGTCAGAAGATCAACAATCTTCCCTTTACCTTCGTCACCCCATTGGGTGCCCAGTACGACGACGTTGTTACCCATTTTTTTCAAAATCACCGTTTGCTTAAAAATGGATTCTACCATCGCTTTTTCAGATATACAGCACTTTTTGACCTCAGAATATCCCAAATCCGACCACTTTTTGATCAGCCAATCGTTTTCCTCAACATGTAGTAGATCACGATGCCCGCAACCACAAGACCGCCGCCAAAACGACGTAAAATATTATCCGGCAGTTGGCTCATGGTGGCGATCATTCGACGCCAGGCGCGTGGATAGAGCATCGGTCCCAGACCTTCCAGCACCAGGACCAGGGCCAGCGCGAGCCAGATCGTTGAATTCATTTTTGTTCCTTATAAAAGAAAACCACCGCTCCGTGGGGAGCGGTGGTTTGAATACTCAAACGAGTCTGAGTTTATCGTGTTGCGTTAGTCGGCGTCTTCATATAACGGAAGAAATCGCTGTCCGGGCTGAGCACCATCACATCCTGGTTGCTCTGGAAGCTATTCTCGTAAGCACGCAGGCTACGGATAAAGGCATAGAAGTCAGGATCCTGACTGAAGGCATCGGCAAACAGCTTCGCCGCCTCGGCATCACCTTCACCACGCAGGATACGGCCCTGACGCTCAGATTCCGCCAGCGTTTTGGCCACTTCGTAGTCCGCAGCAGCGCGCAGCTTCTCCGCCTCTTCCTGGCCCTGTGAACGGTGACGACGGGCGACCGCTTCACGCTCGGCGCGCATACGGTTGTAAATCGCCTCGGACACTTCCACCGGCAGGTTGATCTGCTTGATACGCACGTCTACCACTTCAATACCCAGCGCAGCCATACTGTTCGGGTTGATCACCGGCACTTTACCGTTGGTTTCAGCCTGAACGCGCTCAGCCGCTTTGGCAATCGCATCATCTGCTGCCGGCGTTGAAACTTCATCTTCCGTGCCCGCTGTGCCGGAGTTCAGCGCATCGCGAACTTCCAGGGTCAGACGGCCACGGGAGTCGGTCACGATGTCTTTCACATCCAGACGACCAATCTCAGAACGCAGACGGTCAGAGAACTTACGTTTCAGCAGCACTTCTGCCTGAGAAACGTCACCGCCGCCCGTTGCCAGGAAGTAACGGCTGAAATCGCTGATGCGCCATTTGATATAGGAATCAACGATCAGGTCTTTCTTCTCTTTAGTCACGAAACGGTCGGCCTGGTTATCCATGGTCTGGATACGCGCATCAAGCGTTTTCACTGACTGAATGAACGGCACCTTGAAGTGCAGACCCGGCTCGTAGATCACCGGGCGTTTGTCGCCATCACGCACGACGCTGCTGAACTGGAACTTGATCCCACGCTCGCCCTCTTTCACCACAAAGATCGAGGTATAAAGCACGACCAGTACGATGACGATGATCGCAATAACTGACTTACGCATCCTTATTCCCCCTGACGCTGGTAGTCGTTACGCTGCGCGTTAGCACGGCGTTGGTCCATAATGTCACCATCGCTCGAAGAAGACGTGGTTGTTGCGCTTGTGCTACCGGATGACGCAGGTGGCAGACGCAGCAGGTTGTTCGCACCGCTGTTGTCTTTTGCTGCCGGTGCAGAACCGCCTTTCAGCATCTGATCCAGCGGCAGCACCATCAGGTTTCCGCCTTTACTGTCATTAACCAACACTTTGCGGGTGTGGCTCAGCACTTTTTCCATGGTCTCGATATAGAGACGCTCACGGGTAATTTCCGGCGCCGCTTTATACTCAGGCAGGATCTTCGCAAAGCGAGCCACTTCACCCTGTGCTTCCAGGATGGTCTGGGTCTTATACGCACGCGCTTCTTCCAGAATACGCTGCGCCTGACCGTTAGCACGTGGCTGAACTTCGTTGGTGTAGGCTTCTGCTTCACGGATGTACTGCTGTTCGTTTTCACGTGCAGCAATCGCATCGTCAAAGGCCGCTTTTACCTCTTCCGGCGGACGTGCAGCCTGGAAGTTGACGTCCAGCAGGGTAATCCCCATGTTGTATGGACGAATGGTCTCTTCCAGCTCACGCTGGGTATCGCTACGGATAACGGTACGACCTTCGGTCAGGATACGGTCCATGGTGTATTTACCGATCACCCCGCGCAGGGCGCTGTCGGTCGCCTGGCGCAGACTGTCATCGGCGCTGGTCACGCTAAACAGATAACGCTCAGGATCGGTCACGCGGTACTGCACGTTCATCTCAACGCGCACCACGTTTTCATCAGACGTCAGCATCACACCAGACGCCGCCAGTTCACGGACCGATTCCACGTTGACCGCGGTCACGTCGTCAATGAAGGTCGGTTTCCAGTTCAGGCCCGGCTCAACCAGATGGCTGAACTTGCCAAAACGCGTAACGACACCGCGTTCCGCTTCTTTAATGGTGTAGAACCCGGTAGCAGCCCAGATGATTACCACTGCAGCGGCAACAATACCGACTACGCGGCCACCCATTTGCGGGCGCGGCCCCTGGGTGGAATTTCCACCTGAGCCAGAACCTTTACCTCCGCCAAGACCACCAAGCTTCTTGCTCAGCTTGCGGAAGATATCATCCAGATCCGGCGGCCCCTGCTCGCGACCACCTTTGTTGCCATTTCCCCCAGAGTTGCCGCCTTGATTATTGCTGCTTCCCCACGGGTCGCGGTCCTGTCCGTTATTACCGGGCTGATTCCACGCCATGTATATGCTCCATATTTGTTATGCAAGGGCGAATTATTCAGGCATCCCCTTTCTGATCAGACGATATAGTCGACCAGCGCAGGTTCTTGTTTACAGAGGCGACGCCAGTCAACGATCGGCATACGCACCTGCATCCCCACGCTGCCGTCATCCTCCATCCACTCTTTTTCTATCGCCTGAAGCTGATAAAACCGGCTGCGCAGCCTGCCTTCCTGTGGCGGCAGTCGCAGCGTGTGCTGAGCTACCTCACCGGAAAGACGTTCTGTCAAAGCCTGGAAAAGCAGTGGCACACCAAGACCGGTCTGGGCAGAAAGCCAGACCCGAATCGGTTTGTTCTCTTCATCTCTGTCGATACGCGGTTCGAAATCGTCCAGCATATCGATCTTGTTCATCACCAACAGCGTTGGGATTTCGTGGGCGTCGATCTCTTCGAGCACCACGTTCACCGCGTCGATGTTCTCCTGCACGCGCACGTCTGCCGCATCAATCACGTGCAGCAGCAGGGTCGCCTGTCGCGTCTCCTGCAGGGTGGCCTTGAACGCCGCCACCAGGTCATGCGGCAGGTGACGGATAAACCCTACGGTATCCGCCAGCACCGTTTCACCGACGTCTGCAACGTCAATACGGCGCAGCGTCGGGTCCAGGGTCGCAAACAGCTGGTCTGCGGCATAAACCTGGGCCTCGGTTATCTGGTTAAACAGGGTGGATTTACCGGCGTTGGTATACCCCACCAGCGACACCGTCGGGATGTCGGCTTTGGTTCGTGCCCGACGCCCCTGCTCACGCTGTTTCTCGACCCTTTCCAGACGTGAGAGGATCTGGGTAATTCGGCCACGCAGCAAACGACGGTCGGTTTCGAGCTGGGTTTCACCCGGGCCGCGCAAACCAATCCCGCCTTTTTGTCTTTCAAGGTGGGTCCAGCCACGCACCAGACGCGTTGCCAGATGACGCAGCTGCGCCAGCTCAACCTGCAGTTTCCCTTCGTGGGTACGTGCACGCTGAGCAAAAATGTCTAAAATCAATCCCGTGCGATCGATAACACGGCATTCGCAGAGAGCTTCCAGGTTGCGCTCCTGGGCTGGAGACAGCGCATGATCAAACAACACGACTGACGCGCCGGTTGCTTTTACGGCATCCGCAATTTCGACTGCTTTACCTTCACCAACAAAATACTTTGGGTGCGGCGCTTTACGGCTACCGGTAATCACCTGCATTGCTTCGACACCGGCGGAAGAGACCAGAGATTCAAACTCCTGGAGGTCTTCCATATCTTTGTCTTGCGAAAAATAGATGTGTACCAGCACCGCCTGCTCACCGGCATCATAACGGTCAAACAAGCGTAAACCTCTCTAAAAAGATCAGCGGGGAACGCAGGATCCCTGGCTCCCCGTGTGGATAACAGTGCGAAACCTTATTCGGTCTCGTCGCTGTCCTGCGCTGGCGTTGAAGAACCCTGCGCGTTGCTGCCATGATGGTAGTTACTACCTGTGCCGCCGCCAGCGTTATTGCTGTGATGAGATACCGGACGGGACGGAACAACAGTAGAAATAGCGTGCTTATAGACCATCTGACTGACCGTGTTTTTCAACAGAATCACGAACTGATCGAAAGACTCAATCTGACCTTGCAGCTTAATACCATTCACCAAATAAATAGAAACTGGAACACGTTCCCGACGCAATGCGTTCAGGAACGGATCTTGTAAAGATTGCCCCTTAGCCATTCTATCTTTTCCTTATATGCTTGTTTTGTACTTAGAACCTTGCGATTCTGAAAAATTGCGCACGATACGCCTCAATTGTACACATTCAGTGAGCGATATCACCAACAACCTCAATCACGTCGCTTAACGCCTGTTGTGGTTTTTCACTGTCTAACCAGTGAACCCCTTCCCAACCGCGCAACCAGGTGATCTGGCGCTTCGCTAACTGTCTCGTGGCGCAAACACCTCGATAAACCATTTCATCGTATGAAATCTCACCTTCAAGGTACGACCACATCTGGCGGTATCCCACACAACGAATGGAAGGCATGTCCGTATGCAAATCTCCACGGGCAAATAGCGCCCGCACTTCTGCTTCAAAATCTGAAGCTAACATCTGATGAAAACGCTGCTCAATTCGCTGATGGAGCAGTTCACGGCTCGCCGGGGCGATGGCGAACTGATGCACCTGATACGGCAGAGCGTCTCCTGACGTTTGCGTCAGTTCCGTTAAAGTTTTACCCGAAATGAAAAAAACTTCCAGTGCCCGGGAAAGCCTTTGCGGATCATTTGGATGGATCCGCGCTGCGGCAACCGGGTCAATCTCCGCCAGTTGCTGATGCAAAACGTCCCACCCCTGCTCTGCCGCCTGCTGCTCAATTTTCGCTCTTACTTCCGGGTCCGCGGATGGCAGAGGTGATAACCCCTCCAGCAGCGCCTTGAAGTAGAGCATGGTTCCGCCAACCAACAGCGGTATACGCCCCGCCGCCGTTATCTGGGCCATCTCGGCTAAGGCATCCCGGCGAAAATCCGCTGCGGAGTAAGCCTGAGCCGGGTCGAGGATATCCAGCAAACGGTGCGGTGCCGCGCGCAGTTCTTCTGCGTCAGGCTTCGCCGTGCCGATGTCCATCCCTCGGTAGATGAGGGCGGAGTCGACGCTAATCAACTCTACAGGCAAAACTTTACGCAACTCAATGGCGAGCGCCGTTTTGCCGGAGGCCGTTGGGCCCATTAAAAAAATTGCCTTAGGCAGGCTCGCCTTACTTACGTCAATCATGTTTCAGGGCGTTCATCGCCGTTTTTAAATCAACAGGTTGTAATAACCCACCCGGCGGCGCTTTCACCAGATGCGGACAGAGGCGTTCCACCTCCGCCAGCACGCTGATGGCCTGTGCCATGCTCCACGGCGCGTGTTCGCTGGCCAGATGGCGGGCGATCCACTGCGCGGTGTTAGCGGCATCAAACGATGTTTGCTGCGCCAGGTAGCCTATCAGTTCAGGAATCAAGTTTTGTAAATTTTGTTGGCGTAAGGGTAAAGGCACTGCACGAATTGTCACATGTTGTGGTTCGAGCACAATTTCAATACCCATTTGCGCCAGCTGTGCTTCGGCACGCTGCAATATCCTTGTTTTATCAGGGGATATTTTCAGGCGAACCGGAATTAACAGCGGCTGCGCACAGGCGGCATTTTCGCCCGGCGTGAGCTGCACCTGTTTAAGCCAGCGTTCGGCAACCGGCAGTGCCAGAAGCATCAATTTACCGTCACGTTCCAGCAGTGCCATATCCGGCGCGATAATCGTCAGCACCCGGCCAAAACTCTGGCTATGGCCGTCCAGAGAAGGCTGAGGTGCCGGAATGGGTTCTTTACGCTCTACGGCTGGCGTCTCCAGCAGTTTGCGGTACAACGCGCCCTGCTGCTTTTGATAGCCAGGCTGGGCATTCGGGTAGTTGGCGCCCGTTGAACGCGGTGCGGCCCCTGCGGAGGAAAAGCGCGGCGCTTCCGGTTCACGCGCAACGGCGGGCTCCGCAAAATGGTTGCGGCCCGCAGCGACACGGTTTTCAGGAATTGGGCGTGGCGCAGGTTCTGCGTGTTCCAGCGGCAACGGCGTTTCACCCTGCTGCTGCAGCACGCTCAGCACGCCCTGATAGATAAAATCATGCACCAGTCGCGACTGGTGGAACCGCACTTCATGCTTGGCAGGATGGACGTTCACATCCACCTGATGCGGGTCGATGTCCAGATAAAGCACGAAAGCAGGCTGCTGATCGGCCCCGAGCTTGTCTTCGCAGGCCTGGCGAATGGCGTGATTGATGAGACGGTCGCGCATCATGCGGCCGTTGACGTAGCAATACTGGATCTCCGCAAACGCAGCGCTGCTCGCGTTCGGATCGGCTACCCAGCCGCGCAGCGCCAGATCGCCGTGCTGCCACTCAATGGCCAGCGCCTGTTCCAGAAACGGGGTCCCGCAAATGGCGCCCAGGCGACGCTCTTTCTGTCCACCTTCTGCCACCGCGCGATACTGACGCATCACCTTGCCGTTGTGGCTGAGGTTGATGGTGACATCGAAACGCGCCAGCGCGATACGGCGGATGATCTCGTCGATGTGTCCGAATTCGGTCTTCTCGGTACGCATGAACTTGCGTCGGGCGGGGGTGTTGTAGAAGAGATCTAATACTTCAAGCGTCGTGCCGACAGGGTGCGCCGCGGGTTTGACCGTCACATCCATATCGCGCCCTTCGGCGTAAGCCTGCCAGGCTTCCTGCTGTTCGGCGGTACGGGAGGTCAGCGTTAAGCGCGAAACCGAGCTGATACTGGCCAGCGCTTCACCGCGAAAGCCGAGGCTAATAATCGCTTCCAGGTCATCCAGAGAAGCAATTTTACTGGTGGCGTGACGGGCCAGCGCCAGCGCCAGCTCCTCTTTTTTAATGCCGCAGCCGTTGTCGCGAATGCGGATAAGCTTCGCGCCACCGCGCTCGATATCAATATCGATGCGGGTCGCGCCCGCATCGAGGCTGTTTTCCACCAGCTCCTTCACGACCGATGCAGGGCGTTCCACCACCTCACCGGCGGCGATTTGGTTCGCAAGCTGCGGCGGCAGAACCTGAATCGGCATGAATTCTCCTTAGTTGGTCGCGGTCATCTCACCCGGTAGCGCTGCGCTGGCCGTCTGGGCAGCGCCGCTCTGTGGCGCAGACTGCAGCGGATGGGCATCAAAGTATTTACGCAGACCGTTATAAATCGCTTCGGCAATTTGCTGCTGATAGCTGTCGCTTCCCAGCAGACGCTCTTCACCGTTGTTACTGATAAAGCCCGTCTCTACAAGGATGGACGGGATATCTGGCGAGCGCAGAACGCCGAGGCTGGCATGTTCAGGACGACGCTTATGCAGCACACCAATGCTTTGCAGCTGGTTCAATACGTTAGTGGCCACATCATACCCGACGCGCTGAGAATGACCGAATTGTAAATCCAGCACCGCCTGGCTCAGGTACGGGTCTGACTGGCTGTTTGCCAGCACATCGCCCGCGCCGCCTAGCAGTTCAGACTGCTTCTCATGCTCTTCCAGCCAGTTGGCCATTTCGCTGTTGGCGCGACGGTTCGAGAGTACCCATACCGAGGCACCGGTCGCGTTACGGTTAGGCGCAGCATCCGCGTGGATGGAAACCAGGAAATTCGCATTCTGCTTGCGCGCGACGTCTGAACGCCCCATTACCGAAATGAAGTAATCCCCGTCGCGGGTCAACACGCCTTTGAACGTAGGGTCGTCGTTGAGCAGTGCACGCAGCTTACGGGCAATGGCGATGGTGACATTTTTCTCTTGCGTCCCACCCGGGCCAATCGCACCCGGGTCCTGTCCACCATGACCGGCATCAATGGCGATAATCACTTTGTCACCGCTGGTCGCAGCACGGCGCGTACTCACCGCCGGACGGGTCACCGTATTGCTGCTGGTTGCCGCAGTGATGCGATCGTTCTGTGATTTAAATGGATTACGCGCAGGTTCAGCAGGACGCGGCGTATACACCGGTTCTTCCACGCGTTTGGCAACGACAGGCGGCGGTGGAGGCGGCGGCGGGACATCGGCATTGATGGTAAAGACCACCGTATAGTTCGCCCCGTTTTGCTGCTTCACCGCCTTCGTTTTGCCCTTTTCGGTCAGATCGACCACCAGGCGTAACGACTGGCTATCCTGCGGCGTACCCGAACGGATACTTTTCACCAGGTTGTTGCCGCTGAACTGCAGCGGTAATCCCTGGATCACGCCTGTCTGTTTGATATCCAGCGCCACGCTGTGGCTGTCTGGCTGTGAAAACGCATACTCAGGATCGCCCATAAAGCTGAACGTGATCCGGGCCTGGCTTTCGCCGTTCGATACCTGAATATCTGAAAGATTTGCCGCCCCGGCCTGCGCGCACAGCAGCACGGTGGCAGCCAACAACCAACCTTTAACGCGATTTATCATCCCGTCATCCCTACGCTTAACCGGCCAGACGCGCCAGTAAGGAACTGCCTGATGAGGAAACAGCACTGATGCGTGCCTCACGCCCTTGAGCCTGGTAATCTAAGTGAATTTCGACATCCGGGTCAGGCAGCACACCCGCACCTTGTTGCGGCCACTCCACCAGGCAAATGGCGTCGTTGGCAAAATAATCACGGATCCCCATAAATTCCAGCTCCTCAGGATCCGCAAGGCGGTATAAATCGAAGTGGTACACCATGATATTTTCAAGGGTGTACGGTTCTACCAGCGTGTAGGTTGGGCTTTTCACATTCCCGTTATGCCCTAACGCCTGCAAAAAACCCCGGCTGAAGGTGGTTTTACCCGCCCCTAAATCACCATACAGATAAATGACGGTTGCCCCCTGACAGGCCTGCGCCACGCGCTTGCCGAGATCTAAAGTGGCTTGTTCATCAGGTAAAGGAATCGCTCGATTAGTCATTTTCTACGTCAATCACATCCGGGTTAACTACACGCCGCAGCGTGCAAAAGAGATCGGTGGCCAGCATACCGCGCGTACCGTAACGCGCAGCCAGTTTATCTGCCGCAACGCCGTGGGCCACGCAGCCCGCACAGGCTGCATCATAAAGGGGAAGTTTCTGTCCAAGCAATGCGCCGATGATGCCGGAAAGCACATCGCCCATGCCGCCGCTCGCCATGCCCGCATTTCCGGCATCAATAATGCCCTGCGTCTCGTCACAGGCGACAACGGTTCCCGCCCCTTTTAAAACGGCAACACCTCCGTAACGTTTTACCAGACGCTGAGCAGAAAGTAAGCGATCGCTTTCAATTTCTGCCACGCTGCAGTTAAGCAGCCGCGCGGCTTCGCCGGGGTGTGGCGTCAGAATGCGATTGTGACGCTTATCCGGGTTTATTGCCAGAAGGTTAAGCGCGTCGGCATCCCACAGCATCGGTTTGCGAAAATTCTCGACCTTTTGCAGGGCCTGTTTACCCCACGCCTGCTGCCCAAGCCCGGGACCGATCACCACCACGTCCGCCCATTCGAGGCTTTCCTCCAGCGTCTGGAGCGTAAGCTCATGGACCATCAGCTCCGGTCGGGCCGTGACGATCGGCGCAATATTCTCAATGCGAGTGAGCACTCGCACTAATCCGGCGCCGCTGCGCAGAGCCGCTTCACCGGTCATGCGAATCGCACCCGCCGTACCGTGGTCACCGCCCACAATCACCAGCCTGCCGTGATCGCCCTTATGTGACGTTGGTCGTCGCGGCGGGAGCCACGCTGCAAGCTGCGACGCATCACAACGCATGAGGTGCGTTTCCTGCCCGGCCAGCCAGCTCTCCAGCCCCAGCGCACTGTGGTGCAACACGCCAACGACATCCCGCGCTTTGCCGGTCAGTAATCCTGGCTTCAGGGCGATAAAGGTTACCGTATGTGCCGCCTGAATCACCGCCCCCGGCGTCGCACCCGTTTGTGCAATCAGGCCAGAGGGAATATCCAGGGCGACTACCGGCGCGGAATGTCTGTTAGCGTGTTCAATGAGTGCGGCAACGTTTTCGCGCGGCGCGCTGCGCAGCCCGGTGCCCAGCAGCCCGTCAACAATCAGATCAACATCCTCTGGCCAGACGATATCAGGCGCATGAATCACACCGCCGGCGTTCAGCCATGCCTCCCGCGCCGCGCTGGCCTCTTCCGGCAGCGGTTTATCACTTTCGAGAGCCAGCAAGGTCACGCGGATACCCGCAGCCACCGCGAGACGGGCGACGACGTAGCCGTCACCGCCGTTGTTGCCGTGCCCGCACAGAATCAGCCAGTGGGCGGCCTGCGGCCAGGCGCTACGGGCAACGTCAAACGCTGCCTCACCCGCGCGGAGCATCAGTTCATACAGGGTAATCCCGAGGCTGTCTGCAGCCTCTTTTTCGGCGCGCCGGAGGTCATCCGCATGCCAGATGGAATGTGGTATACTTGCGGGGTTTTTCTTCACCGTATGGTCCGTCATGTCACAGCCCCTCGATCTCAATGAATTAGCGCAAAAAATCAAACAGTGGGGTGCTGAGCTTGGCTTCCAGAAGGTAGGCATTACCGATACCGACCTCTCCGCCAGCGAGCCCAAACTGCAGGCCTGGCTGGACAAACAATACCACGGCGAAATGGAGTGGATGGCACGTCATGGCATGATGCGCGCCCGTCCACACGAGCTTTTGCCGGGCACATTACGCGTCATCAGCGTGCGCATGAACTACCTGCCCGCCAACGCGGCCTTTGCGCGCACGCTCAAAGACCCCTCGCTGGGTTACGTTAGCCGGTACGCCCTCGGTCGTGATTACCATAAGCTTCTGCGTAACCGTTTAAAAAAACTCGGGGAAACTATTCAGCAGCACTGTGTTTCGCTGAATTTTAGACCCTTTGTCGATTCCGCGCCTATTCTTGAGCGTCCGATCGCCGAAAAAGCCGGGCTTGGCTGGACAGGTAAGCACTCACTTATTCTTAGCCGCGACGCCGGATCGTTCTTCTTCCTCGGTGAACTGCTGATTGATTTACCGCTGCCGGTAGACGGCCCGGTAGAGGAAGGCTGTGGCCGCTGCGTGGCCTGTATGACCATCTGCCCCACCGGCGCCATCGTTGAGCCTTACACCGTTGATGCGCGCCGCTGTATCTCCTACCTCACGATCGAACTGGAAGGCGCCATTCCGGAGGAGTTCCGACCGCTTATCGGCAACCGCATCTACGGCTGCGACGATTGCCAGCTCATCTGCCCGTGGAACCGCTATTCACAGCTCACCGACGAAGAGGATTTCAGCCCGCGCAAGGCGCTCCATGCCCCGCCGCTCGCTGAACTGTTCGCCTGGACCGAGGCCTGGTTCCTGAAAGTGACGGAGGGTTCGGCCATCCGCCGTATCGGCCATCTGCGCTGGCTGCGAAATGTGGCCGTCGCGCTGGGAAATGCCCCGTGGGATGAAGCGAATATTCGGGCGCTTGAAAGCCGTAGAGGTGAGCACCCACTTCTTGATGAACACATAGAATGGGCGATTGCGCAGCAAATTGAGAAACGTAATGCCTGTGTGGTCGAGGTGCAGCTACCGAAGAAACAGCGTCTGGTGAGGGTGATTGAAAAAGGGCTTCCGCGGGATGCCTGAACTATTCACAGCCTGTGAATAAAATTACAAACTCAAGCGCCATCGGGGCTGGAGAAGAGATCAAGTGATCTCAATAACATTTTGAAATCAAATTTTATGAAGTAAATACAGTATTTTATGAAGATATTATTCACCCTGCTAAGTTTTAACCCTGTTTCGGTTAAGCGCAGTTTCTGTGGATAACTCTGTTCACAAGAGTATTTCAGAGAAAACAGAAAACGTCCCCAGCGATTCTTTTCGCTGTGGATATTTTAGAGATGAAGAAGAATTTGGAGCGGGAAACGAGACTCGAACTCGCGACCCCGACCTTGGCAAGGTCGTGCTCTACCAACTGAGCTATTCCCGCTTGGGTGGTCCGTGCCGTAGAAGCACTTTCAAATTTTGGAGCGGGAAACGAGACTCGAACTCGCGACCCCGACCTTGGCAAGGTCGTGCTCTACCAACTGAGCTATTCCCGCTTGGGCAGTCTGTGCTGTGAAAGCACTTTCAAATTTTGGAGCGGGAAACGAGACTCGAACTCGCGACCCCGACCTTGGCAAGGTCGTGCTCTACCAACTGAGCTATTCCCGCAAATCTGCACTGCTTTTGTTGCTGTCGTAACGTGTAATTCTCTGTCGTTACGGGAGGCGCATTATACGAGAAATCCTTTTAGCTGCAACCCCCCTTAAAGCGATTTTTTCGAAATTCAGTTCAAATGCTTATTTAATCGGCAAGCTGAACAATTTAACGACAAAAACCCGGCCACGCAAGGCGCCGGATCTCAAAATCACAGCTTAATAAAGTTTTCGCGGTAGTAGGAAAGCTCCGCCACGGACTCTCGGATATCATCCATCGCCTGGTGCGTCCCCTGCTTTTTAAAGCCGTCGAGGATTTCAGGCTTCCAGCGACGCGCCAGCTCTTTCAGCGTGCTGACATCCAGATAGCGGTAGTGGAAGTAAGACTCCAGCTCCGGCATGTACTTAAACAGGAAACGCCGATCCTGGCCGATGCTATTCCCACAGATAGGCGATTTGCCCGCCGGAACCCACTGTTTCAGGAACTCAAGCGTCGCCAGCTCCGCCTCACGGTCACCCATGGTGCTCGCCTTCACGCGCTCCACCAGACCACTGCCGGTGTGGGTACGCACGTTCCACTCGTCCATCAACGCCAGCTGGTCATCGGACTGATGCACCGCTATCGTTGGCCCTTCCGCCAGGATATTCAGGTTGGCGTCCGTCACCAGGGTTGCAATTTCAATGATGCGATCGCGCTCGGGATCCAGCCCGGTCATTTCGAGATCGATCCAAATCAGGTTGTTTTCATCCGCGCTCATGTTATTTTCCACCCTTCTCGCATAACCGGCAGTAGCAGGTTAACTAGTATTAATTAGAGTGTATCATAGAGGTTTTGCCCCCTACGGGCGACCAGGAGCCAGTGCGATTGAGTAAAAATAAACTCTCCAAAGGGCAGCAGCGCCGCGTGAATGCCAATCACCAGCGCCGTCTTAAAACCACTGCGGAGAAGGTCGATTACGACGACAACCTGTTTGGCGACCCAACGGAAGGCGTAGTCATCAGCCGTTTCGGTATGCACGCTGACGTGGAATCCGCCGATGGTGCGATTCACCGCTGCAACATCCGCCGGACCATTCGTTCTCTGGTGACCGGCGACCGCGTCGTCTGGCGACCGGGTAAAGAGGCGGCGGAAGGCGTAACGGTAAAAGGTATTGTTGAAGCGGTCCATGAGCGCACGTCCGTGTTAACCCGTCCCGATTTCTACGACGGGGTCAAACCGATTGCCGCCAACATTAACCAAATCGTTATCGTATCGGCGATTTTGCCCGAACTGTCGCTCAATATTATCGACCGATACCTCGTCGCCTGCGAAACGCTGCAGGTTGAACCGATCATCGTGCTGAACAAAATCGATCTGCTGGACGACGACGGAATGGCCTTCGTCAATGAGCAGATGGATATCTATCGCAAAATTGGCTATCGCGTCCTGATGGTCTCCAGCTACACCAAAGATGGCCTGAAACCGCTTGAAGAGGCACTGACCGACCGCATCAGCATCTTTGCGGGCCAGTCCGGCGTGGGTAAATCGAGCCTGCTGAACAACCTGCTTGGCCTTCAGCAAGAGATCCTCACCAACGATGTGTCTGACGTCTCGGGCCTCGGCCAGCACACCACCACCGCGTCACGCCTGTATCACTTCCCACATGGCGGCGACGTGATCGACTCCCCGGGCGTGCGAGAGTTCGGTTTATGGCACCTTGAGCCGGAACAAATCTTTAACGGATTTGTCGAATTCCATGATTATTTAGGCGCTTGCAAGTACCGCGACTGTAAACACGATAACGATCCAGGCTGCGCTATCCGTGAAGCGGTTGAGAAAGGCGAAATCGCGGAGACCCGCTTCGAGAATTATCACCGCATTCTTGAGAGCATGGATCAGGTAAAAACGCGTAAAAACTTTTCTGATTCTGATAACTGACAACTAAGCTAAGCATCGCTAAAATCGTCCCCTTTTTTCAGGTTCCGGTGGCTTACCGCCGGATCAGGAACGACAAAACAATGGCCTGGAGGCTACCTTGTTAAACGCATTTAAACTTTCGCTTCAATACATTCTGCCAAAACTGTGGCTCACTCGCCTGGCGGGCTGGGGCGCGAGCAAACGCGCAGGCTGGCTGACCAAACTGGTCATCGACCTTTTCGTAAAATATTACAAGGTCGACATGAAAGAGGCGCAGAAGCCGGACACCGCCAGCTACCGCACCTTCAACGAATTCTTCGTGCGCCCGCTGCGTGACGACGTGCGCCCGGTGAACACCGACCCTAACGTCCTGGTGATGCCGGCAGACGGCGTGATCAGCCAGTTGGGTAACATCGAAGACGACAAAATTCTGCAGGCGAAGGGCCATAACTACAGCCTGGAAGCGCTGCTGGCGGGGAACTACCTGATGGCGGATCTGTTCCGCAACGGTACCTTTGCCACCACCTATCTGTCACCGCGCGACTACCACCGCGTGCACATGCCGTGTAACGGCATCCTGCGTGAAATGATTTACGTCCCGGGCGATCTGTTCTCCGTGAACCACCTGACCGCGCAGAACGTGCCAAACCTGTTTGCCCGTAACGAGCGCGTCATCTGCCTGTTCGATACTGAATTTGGCCCTATGGCACAGATTCTGGTCGGTGCGACCATCGTCGGCAGCATCGAAACCGTCTGGGCAGGCACCATCACCCCGCCGCGCGAAGGCGTGATCAAACGCTGGACCTGGCCTGCCGGTGAAGCGGAAGGTTCCGTGGCCCTGCTCAAAGGTCAGGAGATGGGCCGCTTTAAGCTGGGCTCCACCGTGATCAACCTGTTTGCGCCGGGCAAAGTGAAGCTGGCTGAACAGCTTGAAAGCCTGTCGGTGACAAAGCTGGGCCAGCCGCTGGCGGTCTCTACTGAAACCTTCGTGACGCCAGAAGCAGAACCGGCTCCGCTGTCACAGGAAGAGATCCAGGCCGAGCACGACGCCAGCCCGCTGGTTGACGACAAAAAAGACGAAGGCTAACAACAGAAGGATCGCTGACGTGCGCCCGATTATCGTTCTACTGATGGCCTGGTGCCTCAGCATGGGGGCGTACGCAGCGACAGCCCCCGACGCCAAACAGATAACCCAGGAACTGGAGCAGGCAAAAGCGGCCAAACCCGCTCAGCCAGAGACCGTCGAGTCGCTCCAGTCCGCACTGAACGCGCTTGAGGAGCGGAAAGGCTCGCTTGAGCGCGCTCAGCAGTATCAGCAGGTTATCGACAACTTCCCCAAACTCTCGCAGACGCTGCGCGCGCAGCTCAATAACTTGCGCGACGAACCGCGCGATGTGCCGGCAGGGATGACCTCCGACGCGTTGAACCAGGAGATCCTGCAGGTCAGCAGCCAGCTTCTGGAAAAGAGCCGCCTTGCTCAGCAGGAGCAGGAGCGAGCGCGCGAAATTGCCGACTCCCTCAGCCAGCTTCCGCAGCAGCAAACCGACGCCCGCCGCCAGCTTAATGAAGTTGAGCGCCGCGTGGGGACACAAAACGGCAACACGCCACAGGCGCAGGCCCAAAATCTGGGCCTGCAGGCAGAATCAGCTCGCCTGAAGGCCCTTGTCGATGAGCTCGAGCTGGCGCAGCTTTCCGCCAATAACCGCCAGGAGCTGTCGCGGATGCGCTCAGAACTCGCTCAGAAGCAGAGCGAGCAGCTGGACGCCTATCTTCAGGCCTTGCGCAACCAGCTCAATAGCCAGCGCCAGCGTGAAGCGGAGCGCGCGCTGGAAAGTACCGAGCTGCTGGCAGAAAATAGCGATAACCTGCCTGCCGGCATCGTCGAGCAGTTTAAGGTCAACCGTGAGCTTTCGGCCGCGCTGAATCAACAGGCGCAGCGTATGGATCTGGTGGCCTCGCAGCAGCGTCAGGCCACTAATCAAACCCTTCAGGTTCGCCAGGCGCTCAACACCCTGCGCGAACAGTCCCAGTGGCTCGGATCGTCAAACCTGCTGGGCGAAGCGCTACGCGCCCAGGTCGCGCGCCTGCCGGAGATGCCGAAGCCGCAGCAGCTGGATACCGAAATGGCCCAGCTACGTGTTCAGCGACTGCATTTTGAAGATCTTCTCAATAAGCAGCCGCAAATCCGCCAGATCCGTCAGGCTGACGGACAGCCTCTGACCAGCGAGCAAAGCCGCATTCTGGAAGCCCAGCTGCGTACCCAGCGTGAACTGCTGAACTCTCTGCTCCAGGGCGGGGATACGCTGATTCTTGAGCTGACCAAGCTAAAAGTGTCCAACAGCCAGCTGGAAGATGCGTTGAAAGAGGTGAACGAGGCGACGCACCGTTATCTCTTCTGGACGTCCGACGTGCGTCCGATGACCTTCTCGTGGCCAATTGAGATTGTCCAGGATCTGCGTCGTCTGATTTCGCTCGATACCTTCAGCCAGCTGGGACAGGCCAGCGTGATGATGCTCACCAGCAAAGAGACCATTTTCCCGCTGCTGGGGGCGTTAATTCTGGTGGGCTTCAGCATTTACTCACGCAGACATTTCACCCGCTTCCTCGAGCGTTCCAGTTCCCGGGTGGGGAAGGTTACCCAGGATCACTTCTGGCTGACGTTGCGCACCGTATTCTGGTCGATTCTCGTCGCCTCCCCGCTGCCGGTGCTGTGGATGACGCTGGGCTATGGCCTGCGGGAAGCCTGGCCCTATCCGCTCGCGGTAGCGATTGGCGATGGCGTCACCGCCACGGTACCGCTGCTGTGGGTGGTAATGATTTGCGCCACCTTTGCGCGACCCAATGGCCTGTTCATCGCCCACTTTGGCTGGCCGCGTAATCGCGTGGCGCGCGCCATGCGTTACTATCTGATGAGCATCGGGCTGATTGTGCCGCTGATTATGGCGCTGATCATGTTCGATAATCTCAACGACCGGGAGTTTTCAGGCTCCCTGGGCCGCCTCTGCTTTATGCTGATATGCGGAGCGCTGGCCATCGTCACGCTCAGCCTGAAGCGCGCGGGTATTCCGCTCTATCTGGATAAAACCGGCAGCGGCGACAATATGTTCAACCGGCTGCTCTGGAACCTGCTGCTCAGCGCACCGTTGATTGCGATGCTGGCAGCCGCGGTGGGTTACCTGGCGACGTCACAGGCGCTGTTGGCACGTCTCGAAACCTCGGTGGCCATCTGGTTCCTGCTGCTGGTGGTGTATCACGTTATCCGCCGCTGGATGCTGATCCAGCGCCGCCGTCTGGCGTTTGACCGTGCCAAGCATCGCCGGGCGGAGATCCTCGCCCAGCGCGCGCGGGGTGAGGAAGAACCAAACCACGTTAACAGTACGGAAGGTACGACGGAGGCGGATGAGGTCGAACTGGATCTGGATGCCATCAGTACCCAGTCCCTGCGTCTGGTTCGCTCCATCCTGATGCTGATTGCCCTCCTGTCGGTCATCTTCCTGTGGTCGGAGATCCACTCGGCATTTGGCTTCCTGGAGAACATCTCGCTGTGGGACGTGACCTCTACGGTGCAGGGCGTTGAAAGCCTGGAGCCGATCACCTTAGGGGCGGTGCTGATTGCCATTCTGGTGCTGATCATCACCACCCAACTTGTGCGCAACTTCCCGGCACTGCTGGAGCTGGCGCTGCTGCAGCATCTGGATTTAACGCCGGGTACGGGCTATGCAATCACGACCATTACCAAGTATCTGATCATGCTGTTTGGCGGTCTGGTTGGCTTCTCGATGATCGGCATTGAGTGGTCGAAGCTCCAGTGGCTCGTCGCAGCGCTCGGCGTTGGATTAGGTTTTGGTTTACAGGAGATCTTCGCCAACTTCATCTCTGGCCTGATCATTCTGTTCGAAAAACCGATCCGCATTGGCGATACCGTCACGATCCGCGATCTGACCGGCAGCATCACGAAGATCAACACCCGAGCGACGACGATCAGCGACTGGGATCGGAAAGAGATCATCGTGCCAAACAAGGCGTTTATTACCGAGCAGTTCATCAACTGGTCGCTCTCAGACTCCGTTACCCGTGTGGTGCTGACGGTACCGGCACCGTCGGACGCGAACAGCGAAGAGGTCACCCAGATCCTCTACACTGCCGCGGAGCGCTGCTCGCTGGTCATCGACAACCCGGCGCCGGAAGTCTTCCTTGTGGATTTACAGCAGGGGATTCAGATTTTCGAGCTGCGTATCTACGCCGCCGAAATGGGCCACCGTATGCCGCTGCGCCATGAGATCCACCAGCTGATTCTGGCGGGCTTCCGCGAGCACGGTATTGATATGCCGTTCCCACCGTTCCAGATGCGTCTGGAAAGCCTGGACGGGCGTAAAACGGGAAGAACGCTGACGTCAGCGGCGCGTACGCGCCCGGCGGGCAGCTTATAACGCGTCTCCCCTCCCTTTCGGGAGGGGAGTATTCCCGCTACGCCACTTCTGCAACGTACGCCGTCGCGCGTCGACGGTAATTCTCATAAATTCCCATCGCTAACAGCGAGAAGAAGATTGGGCCGCCCACCATCCACAGCGCGCTGCTCCAGTCGTTCGCCTCAATCACCGGCTGAATGATGGTGAAAATATTGGCAAACGCCACCACCAGCAGCACCACCGTGGTGGCCAACAGCGTTGCCGCGCGGGTTTTGAAGATCACAAACGGACGCTCAAGATCCTGCTTTGCCTTAAAGAACGGGAACGCCAGGGTCAGGAACAGGTACGGCAGGGTCATCGACACGTTCGCCATCAGGGTCAGCTTGTTATAGAACGCCGATGCGGTATCACCGCCAAATGAGACCAGCAGAATAAACACGCACACCAGCAGACACTGCATCCACATGGCGTTGGCAGGCATGCCTGCGGTATTGAGCTGGGTCATGCGTCCCGGCCACAGCGCTTTTGGCGTACCCTGGATGATCGCTTTCAGCGGCGAGTAGATCAGCGTGAAGAATGCGCCGGTATAGGCAAGGAACATCGACAGGCCGGTAATGCGCGCAAACCAGATCCCCATGGTGGCCGATGCTTCCGGCGTCAGGTGCATGGCGTTACCCAACGTCATCCCCAGGCTTTTCATCAGCACGTAGGTAATGTTCCCGAGGTTGGTGGTGTTGTTACTCAATACCTGCTGCCAGTTGGTGCTGACGCCCCAGAGGAAAATCGCCAGTGAATAGCCGATGGAAATCACGATAGCGGCAAAAATAATCCCTTTGGCAAAGTTCTTTTCCGGGTTCTCGGTCTTGTCGACCAGCCCACCCACCGCTTCAATACCGCCGTAGGCGAAGATGGCAAACACCACGAAGGAGAGCATGGCCAGCCCGGACTGGTAACCTGGATTAGGCGAGGAAACGAAGTTCACCTCCTGCGCAAAATGACCACCGTTCAGGCACAGAATGGCAATACTCACCAGCAGCAGCACCAGGTTCAGACACATCACGGAAATACCGCCAACGGCAGTGATACGGGCAATTTTGTTGATGCCTTTTGACGCCACCAGCGTGACCACCACCATCCAGCATACCGCCAGGATACCGACGACCTGCGTGGAGCTCAGCCCCGCCAGAGACCAGACCTGCGTTTTATCGGCACCGAAAAGAAACGTGGAGAATGGCACCCAGACTTTGGCCGCCGTGCTAACCATCCAGACGACATAAGAGGAGAACCACATAAACGTGCCGATAAAGGCATAACGCGGGCCGACGCTGTTGTTCATCCATGAGTAGATCCCGCCCTCTTCTTTCCGGTAAGCCGAGCCCATCTCCGCCATCATCAGCGCAAACGGGATAAAGAAGAACAGAGCCGAAACGATATAAAACGGCGTCGCGCTGTAACCCATCAGATAGAACGCTGATGGGCTGTTGGCAAAGCCAAAGACTGAGGTAAATATCATCAGGATGAGCCCGGTGAGGGTCATCTTTTTGAGTGACTGGGACATAGAACCATCCGAAAAGGAATTAAACTGCGCGGATGGTAGCAGATGACCAGACTAATATTGTGGCTATAAGGGGCAAATTAAGAAAAAGACCCGTATATTAATAATATGGCAGTTTTTAATGTGGCAGGGCCAATGACCGAGTAGGCCGGGTAAGCGACAGCGCCACCCGGCAATTCTTTAAGCGCGATCGACCGTAAAGGCAATCACATCGCCAAGCTGCTCTGCGCCCAGGGCCAGCATGACCAGACGGTCAACACCCAGCGCCACGCCGGAGCAATCCGGCAGACCTGCTTTTAATGCTTCAAGCAGATTAACATCAATAGGCTGCTGCGGCAGGCCGCGCGCGGCGCGCTTGCGGTTATCCTGCTCGAAACGCTGCGCCTGCTCGCGGGCGTCCGTCAGTTCGTGGAAGCCGTTCGCCAGCTCAATGCCTTTGTAATAGACCTCAAAACGCTCTGCCACACGGTGGTCTTCGGTGCTGATCTGCGCCAGTGACGCCTGGCTTGCCGGGAAGTGATAGACAAACGTCGGACGGTCTTTGCCAATCTGCGGTTCCACGCCGAAGGTGAACAGCAGCTGCAGCAGCGTGTCGCGGTCCTCTTCGGTATCTGCCACGTTGCTCAGATCCAGTTTTGCCGCCACTTCGCGCAGCAGGGTTTTGTCCGCCGACAGCGGATCGATTTCCAGATGGCGCTGGAAGGCCTGCTGATAAGAGAGCGTTTCCGCTTCTGAGCAATCCAGAACCTGCTGAAGCAGATCGTCCACCTCATTCATCAGGCGGTACATATCATAATGCGGGCGGTACCACTCCAGCATGGTGAATTCCGGGTTGTGGTGACGACCCATCTCTTCGTTGCGGAAGCTACGGCACAGCTGATAGACCGGACCACATCCCGCCGCCAGCAGGCGTTTCATGTGGTATTCCGGGCTGGTCATCAGATACAAATTCATGCCCTGAGAGTGGCCGGGGCCAACAAAACGGGTTTCAAACGGGACCAGATGAATATCCGTTACCGTTGCCTGACTCATGCACGGGGTTTCCACCTCCAGGACGCCGCGGTCGGCAAAGAAACGGCGGATCTCCGTCATAATTGCAGCGCGTTTTAACAGATTAGGGATGGATGCGCTCGGCTCCCAGGTGGCCGTTTCGCTCATGAGTTGTTCTCCGATTTCAGACAAGGGCACGAAGTCTACTCGTTAGCAGGGACAGAGACAAATTTTGCGCAGTAAAAAAGCGCATTTCATTTAGGTGAACAATTGCGTGATGCAATTCATCAATCTCAATGATAAATCGCCGGACAGAACAGCAAAAAAATCGAACACGTCAAATTTCCCTGACATCTACACGGTTATACTGTTTTACCCATAAAGGAGCAGTGGAAACGCTTTCGCAATCGTCCTTTTGGACGGGTGAACTACCTTTAGTTTATCGCGTTGCGAAATAACAAAAATCTGGAGGAATGTCGTGCAAACTTTTCAGGCCGATCTTGCCGTAATAGGCGCTGGCGGGGCTGGATTACGTGCTGCGATTGCTGCAGCGCAAGCTAATCCCAACGCTAAAATCGCATTGATTTCAAAAGTCTATCCAATGCGCAGCCACACGGTGGCCGCAGAAGGAGGATCCGCCGCCGTTGCGCAGGATCATGACAGCTTTGAATACCATTTCCACGACACGGTTGCAGGGGGCGACTGGCTTTGCGAACAGGATGTCGTTGACTACTTTGTGCACCATTGTCCAACGGAGATGACCCAGCTTGAACAGTGGGGATGTCCGTGGAGTCGTCGCCCGGACGGCAGCGTCAACGTTCGTCGCTTCGGCGGCATGAAGATCGAACGTACCTGGTTCGCCGCCGATAAGACCGGCTTCCACATGCTGCACACCCTGTTCCAGACCTCCCTTCAGTTCCCACAAATCCAGCGCTTTGATGAGCATTTCGTCCTCGACATTCTGGTGGATGATGGTCACGCGCGCGGCCTGGTGGCGATGAACATGATGGAAGGCTCGCTCGTCCAGATCCGCGCCAATGCGGTGGTGATGGCGACGGGCGGTGCAGGCCGCGTTTATCGTTATAACACCAACGGCGGCATCGTTACCGGCGACGGTATGGGTATGGCGCTCAGCCACGGCGTGCCGCTGCGCGATATGGAGTTCGTGCAGTATCACCCAACCGGTCTGCCGGGCTCCGGCATTCTGATGACGGAAGGCTGCCGCGGTGAAGGCGGTATCCTGGTCAACAAAAACGGCTACCGCTACCTGCAGGATTACGGCATGGGCCCGGAAACCCCGCTCGGCGAGCCAAAGAACAAGTACATGGAACTCGGCCCGCGCGACAAAGTCTCTCAGGCTTTCTGGCACGAGTGGCGCAAAGGCAACACCATCTCCACACCGCGTGGCGACGTGGTTCACCTCGACCTGCGTCACCTGGGCGAGAAAAAGCTGCTGGAACGTCTGCCGTTCATCTGCGAGCTGGCGAAAGCCTACGTCGGCGTCGATCCGGTGAAAGAGCCGATTCCGGTCCGCCCAACGGCGCACTACACCATGGGCGGGATCGAAACCGACCAGCAGTGCGAAACCCGTATTAAGGGTCTGTTCGCCGTCGGTGAATGTTCCTCCGTGGGCCTGCACGGTGCCAACCGCCTCGGCTCAAACTCGCTGGCCGAGCTGGTGGTCTTTGGCCGCATGGCGGGCGAGCGCGCGATGGAACGTGCGGCAACCGCAGGCGAAGCTAACGGTGCCGCACTGGATGCGCAGGTCGCAGACGTTGAAAAACGCCTGAAAGATCTGGTGAACCAGGAAGGTAACGAGAACTGGTCTAAGATCCGCGACGAGATGGGCCTGTCGATGGAAGAAGGTTGCGGTATCTACCGTACCCCTGAGCTGATGCAAAAAACCGTCGATAAGCTGGCGGAACTGCAGGAGCGCTTCAAGCGCGTGCGCATCACCGACACCTCCAGCGTCTTCAACACCGACCTGCTCTATACCATCGAACTGGGCCACGGCCTGAACGTGGCGGAATGTATGGCGCACTCTGCGCTAGCGCGTAAAGAGTCGCGTGGGGCGCATCAGCGTCTTGATGAAGGCTGTACCGAACGTGACGACGTCAACTTCCTGAAACACACTCTCGCCTGGCGCGATGCGGATGGCACCACACGTCTGGACTACAGCGACGTGAAAATCACCACGCTGCCGCCGGCTAAACGCGTGTACGGTGCAGAAGCAGAAGCCGCCGAGAAGAAGGAGAAGGCGAATGGCTGAGATGCAAAAACTGAAAGTTGAAGTGGTGCGCTACAACCCGGAAGTGGATGCCGCACCGCACAGCGCTTTCTATGAAGTTCCTTACGACGAGCAAACCTCCCTGCTGGACGCGCTCGGGTATATCAAAGACAACCTGGCGCCAGACCTGAGCTACCGCTGGTCCTGCCGCATGGCGATCTGCGGCTCCTGTGGCATGATGGTCAACAAGGTGCCGAAGCTGGCCTGTAAGACCTTCCTGCGTGACTACACCAAAGGCATCAAGGTCGAAGCCCTGGGCAACTTCCCTATCGAGCGCGATCTGGTGGTCGATATGACCCACTTTATCGAAAGCCTGGAAGCCATTAAGCCTTACATTATTGGCAACCCGCGCACGCCGGATCAGGGGCCAAACAACCAGACTCCAGCTCAGATGGCGAAATACCATCAGTTCTCCGGCTGCATCAACTGCGGTCTTTGCTACGCCGCCTGTCCGCAGTTTGGCCTGAACCCCGAGTTCATCGGCCCGGCCGCCATTACGCTGGCGCACCGCTATAACGAAGACAGCCGCGACCACGGTAAAAAAGAACGTATGGCGCAGCTTAACAGCCAGAACGGCGTCTGGACCTGTACCTTTGTGGGTTATTGCTCCGAAGTCTGTCCGAAGCACGTCGACCCGGCCGCCGCCATTCAGCAGGGTAAAGTGGAAAGCTCGAAAGACTTTCTTATCGCTACCCTGAAACCACGCTAAGGAGTGCATGATGACGACTAAACGCAAAGCCTATGTGCGGCCTGTGCCGTCCACCTGGTGGAAAAACCTGCCGTTTTATCGCTTCTACATGCTGCGTGAAGGCACAGCGGTACCGGCGGTCTGGTTCAGCCTTGAGCTGATGTACGGCGTTTTTGCCCTCAAGCATGGCCCGGAAACCTGGGCCAGCTTTGTCGGTTTCCTGCAAAACCCGATCATTGTCATTCTGAATCTGATCGTGCTTGCGGCCGCGCTGCTGCATACTAAAACCTGGTTTGAACTGGCGCCAAAAGCGGCGAACATCATCGTAAAAGGCGAGAAAATGGGGCCAGAACCGGTGATTAAGGGGCTCTGGGCGGTGACGATTCTGGTCACTGTGGTCATTCTGTTTGTCGCACTGTTCTGGTAAGGAGACTACTGTGATCAATCCAAATCCAAAACGTTCTGACGAGCCGGTCTTCTGGGGCCTCTTTGGCGCAGGCGGCATGTGGAGTGCCATCATTGCCCCCGTCATCATTCTGCTGGTGGGCATTATGCTGCCGCTGGGGCTGTTCCCGGGCGATGCGCTGAGCTACGAACGCGTACTGGCGTTCGCGAGCAGCTTTATCGGCCGCGTGTTCATCTTCCTGATGATCGTCCTGCCGCTGTGGTGTGGCCTGCACCGTATTCACCATGCGATGCATGACCTGAAAATCCATGTACCGAGCGGGAAATGGGTATTCTACGGTCTGGCGACCATCCTGACCGTGGTCACGCTGATTGCCGTGATCACTATCTGACGCCTCTGGCCCGCCATCCGGCGGGCCTTTTATTTCTGCATCTTCCCCACCAGCCATTGAGCAAACTCGCGCATTGCGGGCGTTTCTGCGCGTGACTGCAGCCTCGTGAGCCAGTAGCTGCCAAGGTCAATCTGCGTCGCAAAGGGTTGTACAATGCGCTCACTGTTCAGCAGATGGGTGAACATATCGACAGGGGCAATCGCGATGCCCGTACCTGCCTGCGCGGCTTCCAGCATGGTCACGGACGAATCAAATACCATTACCCGGTGCGTCGGTGAAGGCGGGTTTTCTCCCGCGGCCTGCATCCAGGCGGTCCACTCGTCGCGCCGGTAAGAACGCAGGAGGGTAAACTTCAGGATATCGGCAGGGGTGTGCAACGCGGCTGCAATGTCAGGCGTGCAAAGCGGCGCAAGCGGTGCAGGGCAAAGAAACGTCGCTTCCGTGCCGTGCCACGCCCCGCCGCCATAACGAATGGCGTAATCAAGCCCCTCGGCCGCCGGATCGACGCGATTGTTGTGCGTCGACAGCTGAAGATCGATATGCGGATAGCAGCGACGAAAGTCAGCGAGCTGCGAGAATAACACCCCCGTAGCAAAGGTACCCACCACGCCAATTTTCAGCTTCTCCTGGGCGCGCTGGCTGGCAAAGCGATCCAGCATTCCGGCAATTCGGTCGAACGAGTCATTCAGCACCGGCAGCAAATTCTCGCCTTCCGTGGTCAACATCAGCCCACGCGAAACGCGGACGAACAGCTGGCAGTTAAGATGCTGCTCCAGCGCCTTTACGTGCTGGCTAATCGCGGAATGGGTGACATTCAGTTCAATAGCGGCATGCGTAAAACTGAGGTGCCTTGCGGCAGCTTCGAAGGCGCGAAGCGAATTAAGCGGAAGATAGCTGCGGGTCATGGTCCCATCCGTTAGAAAAATTAACAGCTAATGCTAAATTTAACCGTTTGTCAGCCACAGTCAAATCCAACAGACTACAGCGGTCTGACGGGCCCGGACACTCCCTTGAACTGCTATTACGGAAGATAACCGATGATGACAAAATCCCTAAGCTGTGCCCTGCTGCTCAGCGTCGCCAGCGCTGCATTCGCCGCACCGATGTCCGAAAAACAGCTGGCTGAGGTGGTGGAACGTACCGTTACGCCGCTGATGAACGCGCAGGCCATTCCGGGTATGGCGGTGGCGGTAATTTATCAGGGTCAGCCACACTACTTTACCTTCGGTAAAGCCGATGTTGCGGCGAACAAACCCGTCACCCCGCAAACCCTGTTTGAGCTGGGCTCTATAAGTAAAACCTTCACCGGCGTACTGGGCGGCGATGCCATTGCCCGGGGTGAAATAGCGCTGGGCGATCCGGTAGCAAAATACTGGCCTGAGCTCACGGGCAAGCAGTGGCAGGGCATTCGCATGCTGGATCTGGCAACCTATACCGCAGGCGGTCTGCCGTTACAGGTGCCGGATGAGGTCACGGATACCGCCTCTCTGCTGCGCTTTTATCAAAACTGGCAGCCGCAGTGGAAGCCGGGCACCACGCGTCTTTACGCTAACGCCAGCATCGGTCTTTTTGGTGCGCTGGCGGTCAAACCTTCCGGCATGAGCTATGAGCAGGCCATGACGACGCGGGTCTTTAAACCCCTCAAGCTGGACCATACATGGATTAACGTCCCGAAAGCGGAAGAGGCGCATTACGCCTGGGGATACCGTGAGGGTAAAGCGGTCCACGTTTCGCCAGGGATGCTGGACGCGGAAGCCTATGGCGTAAAAACTAACGTGAAGGATATGGCGAGCTGGGTGATAGCCAACATGAAGCCGGATTCTCTTCAGGCTCCCTCACTCAAGCAAGGCATTGCTCTGGCGCAGTCTCGCTACTGGCGCGTGGGGGCTATGTATCAGGGGTTAGGCTGGGAGATGCTCAACTGGCCGGTCGATGCCAAAACCGTCGTCGGAGGCAGTGATAACAAGGTGGCGCTGGCACCATTGCCCGTGGCAGAAGTGAATCCACCCGCGCCTCCGGTCAAGGCCTCCTGGGTCCATAAAACAGGCTCGACGGGCGGGTTTGGCAGCTACGTGGCATTTATTCCTGAAAAGCAGCTCGGCATTGTGATGCTCGCGAATAAAAGCTATCCGAACCCGGCACGCGTTGAGGCGGCATACCGTATCCTCGACGCGCTGCAGTAAAACATTGCCGGGTGGCGGCTTCGCCTTACCCGGCCTACAAAACCACAGTGTGCGGCGAAATTCGCCGCACAATCTTCCGCATTTTTCCTGCTGTCATCTACACTTAACAAAAAACAGTAAGGAAACTCCTATGCGCATTCTGCCTGTTATCGCCGCGGTGACAGCCGCGTTTTTAGTGGTTGCCTGCAGTTCCCCTACCCCGCCTCCTGGCGTCACCGTCGTCACGCCTTTTGATGCACAACGCTTCCTTGGAACATGGTATGAAATCGCGCGCCTCGACCATCGGTTTGAGCAGGGTTTAGAGAAGGTCACGGCGAATTACAGTCCGATGGATGATGGCGGTATTCAGGTGATCAACCGGGGCTATAATCCCGATCGGGAGATGTGGCAGCAGTCGGTGGGAAAAGCGTACTTCACTGGAGACCCGCGACGGGCCGCGCTTAAGGTCTCTTTCTTTGGTCCGTTTTATGGCGGTTATAACGTGATAGCGCTCGACAAAGCGTATCGCCATGCGCTGGTCTGTGGGCCGGATCGCGACTACCTGTGGATACTCTCCCGCACGCCAACTATTTCACCAGAAATGAAGCAGCAGATGCTGGACGTCGCGACCCGGCAAGGGTTTGATGTATCAAAACTTATCTGGGTAAAACAGCCCCATTAGTGGGTGCTGAGCTTAAGCCCAACGATCCCGGCCACAATCAGAGCGAGGCTGGCGATACGCGCCAGACTCGCTGACTCGCCGAGTAGCAAAATGCCTGTGATGGCGGCCCCCACTGCGCCAATACCCGTCCAGACGGCATAAGCCGTTCCCACAGGCAAAGAGCGCATCGCCCAGGATAGCAGAACAATACTGACTATCATGGCGGTAACGGTAATGACGCTGGGCGTCAGGCGGGTAAATCCGTGGGTGTACTTGAGACCAATCGCCCATACCACTTCGAGCAGGCCAGCAATAAAAAGAATGATCCAGGACATGTCAGGCTCCTTAACTTAATGCAAGTTGGGGCCGTCCCCGGTGAAAGAAACGCTTACGGGTCGTCCCGTAAGGCAGAGATTACGCCACCTATTGTGGTTAGCGTGCTATTTTTTTTCAATCCTTTTTTGCTGAACACGTTAAGGCAAGAAATAGCCGCAGTATGGCGCGGAGTTCCGGCTTTTAGCACTCATCCGACTTCTCTATGATGATGTGCTTTCTGATGGCAGGAAGCCAAACCACTAGCCGACTGCGAATAAAATATGTTCAAAATTCTTTTGATTGACCGTTGTCACTTCACCCGCGCGGGGTTTGAAGCATGGCTCAATCATTCCGGTTTGTTCCCGGGACACTACGTTGTGACCGGGCTGAATAATCTGTTTCTTGCCAGAGAACACATTCTGCAATGGAAACCGACGCTGGTTATCGCTGACCTGTACGGCTTCAGGCAGGATATTCACCATTTTCAGCAGCTCTCTTCCCTGCTTAACGCCAGTGAACGATTACCGTTTATTTTGCTGCAGTCGGGAGAGGACAGCGGCATGACCGACTGGCTTGGGAAGTTTCCGGTCTGGTCGTCGCTGTTGAAAAACGCCAGTCTCGAAGAGGTGGCAACGGTTATCAACGACGCGTTAATTTCGCGCGCCAGCGCTGACAGGCCAACGGCGGCAGCCCCTTTGCTGACCCGACAGGAAGAGAAGGTGCTGACGTTATGGATGGACGGCGCGAGCAATCAAAAAATTGCCGCTCACCTGAGCATCAACGGAAAAACGGTTTATACCTATAAACGCAATATCCGCATGAAATTACATATGGATACGCGTTTTTCTCCGTTCTTATCCCTGCAGGAATCAGAAAGCTGACGGTACGAAACCCGGCTGGTCCCGTACCGTTTATTCATTACTGCTGAGCTTTTGTTGCCGCACCAGAGATTGCGCTACCACCTTCAGAAATATCCTGACCGACGCCACGCGTGGTATTACAGGCCGTTAACACTGAAGAAAGTACCAGGACTGAAAAGATCGCTGCAATTGTCTTCTTAACCATAATATCTTCCTTTTATAGCCAAAGTTGTTTTGTGTATAGCAACTTAAGAATAGACAAAATCCCGCCGGTTGACGGAAGAGGAAGCATTTTTAGGAAAATTAGACGAACTTAGCTGGCGGCGTGAGAAATGATATGACCCAGATCCTGGATATCTTGTCCCATTCCACGCGTGGTGTTACAGCCAGAAAGCAATGCACTGGAGAGCGCTAACAGAAGCAGAATTTTAACGGTACGTTTCATCATCCCTGCCTGCAAAAAATCGGGCGCAGCGGGCGCTGCGCCTTCAATCATACGTAAATTACTTCACGCGGGATACGTATTCGCCGGAGCGGGTATCCACTTTGATCACTTCGCCAGTCTGTACGAACAGTGGCACTTTCACCACTGCGCCGGTAGACAGTTTGGCTGGCTTACCGCCGGTACCTGCGGTATCACCCTTCAGACCTGGATCGGTTTCAACGATTTCCAGTTCTACGAAGTTTGGTGGGGTCACTGCGATAGGCTGGCCGTTCCACAGGGTCACGATGCACTCAGCCTGATCCAGCAGCCATTTAGCGCTGTCACCTACCGCTTTCTCATCAGCAGACAGCTGTTCGAAAGTGGAGTTGTTCATGAAATGCCAGAACTCGCCATCGTTGTACAGATAGGTCAGGTTCATATCAACAACATCAGCGCCTTCAGCAGAGTCAGTAGACTTGAAGGTTTTCTCAACACGGGTACCGGTCAGCAGACGGCGCAGCTTAACGCGTGCGAATGCCTGGCCTTTACCTGGTTTAACGAATTCGCTGGCTTCAACCGCGTACGGTTCGCCGTCCATCATGATTTTAAGACCAGCACGAAAATCGTTGCTATAGTACGTTGCCATAAGGCCCTCTAAATTTGTTAACTGGTAGCTAAGCCACAAAATGGCGCATATTGTAACCCTAAACACCCCGTCCAGAGAAGATTGGTTATCGCAACTTGCCGATGTAATCACCAGTCCTGATGAATTGCTGCGTCTTTTAGACCTCGATCAGCACCCAGAGTTGCTTGCAGGCCGCGAGGCAAAGCGCCTTTTCGCCCTGCGCGTTCCCCGTGCGTTTGTGGCCCGGATGGAGAAAGGCAACCCCGACGATCCGCTATTAAAACAAACGCTTACTTCGCAGGATGAATTCATTACTGCGCCGGGATACAGCACCGATCCGCTGGAAGAGCAGAACAGCGTGGTGCCGGGTTTACTGCACAAGTATCTCAACCGCGCCCTGCTGCTGGTAAAAGGCGGCTGTGCGGTAAATTGTCGTTATTGCTTCCGTCGGCACTTCCCCTATGCCGAAAACCAGGGCAATAAACGCAACTGGCAGGTCGCGCTGGACTATATCGCAGCCCATCCGGAGCTGGATGAGATTATTTTTTCCGGCGGTGACCCGTTGATGGCGAAAGATCATGAGCTGGACTGGCTGCTGACTCAGCTTGAAGCCATCCCGCACATTAAGCGCCTGCGCATTCATAGCCGCTTACCGATTGTCATTCCGGCACGTATCACCGACGGCCTTGTGGCACGCCTGGAGCAATCTCGCCTGCAGGTGCTGCTGGTTAATCATATTAATCACGCGAACGAAATTGACGATGCGTTTCGCGCGGCGATGGCGCGACTGCGTAAAGCGGGCGTGACGCTGCTGAACCAGAGCGTGCTGCTGCGCGGCGTGAATGACAGCGCCCGCGTGCTGGCCGATCTGAGCAATGCCCTGTTTGATGCGGGCGTGATGCCGTATTACCTGCACGTGCTGGATCGCGTTCAGGGCGCGGCGCATTTCATGGTGACGGATGAAGAAGCCCGGCAGATTATGCGCGAACTGTTAACGCTGGTTTCAGGCTATATGGTGCCGAAGCTGGCACGTGAGATTGGCGGAGAGCCGAGCAAGACGCCGCTCGATTTGCAGCTGCGGCAGCACTAAAAAGGCAGGTGGCGCTACGCTTACCCGCCCTACAGGGCCGGGCGCAGCGCCATTAGCACATTACATCAGTTCGGGCACTTATAGACCTGGCCCGTCATCTGGCTGGCGGTCGGCACGAAGCTGGACAGCATACTCTGCGTTGGGCTACTTACGCCGTAAATCACGTTGCCGCCCATTGCCGCAGCCTGATTACGCAGGGCATTCGCCGCTCCGCGCATAGAACCGCCTTCCTCACCGTGCTGACCCGACATCCAGTTACTTTGTTCACCGGTTGCCGTGCCTAACAGCTGGCATTCACTGCCAGGCTTATCTTCCACAAAGCGAACGCCCTGGCCCGCTGCCGACAGCTCATTGCTGGAGCTACAACCCGCCAGCAGCAGTGCTGCCCCTACAATCCCTGCACAGACTTTTACGCGCATGTTATTCCTCGTTTTCAATAAGCTGGACAGTAATTGTCCGTGTGTAAATCTTATACCTAAAAGATGACTAAAAGAAAAACCCCCGCGCATTTCTGCGAGCCAGATTCCGCGAGGCACTCCTCCGACATCTTAAATGAATTCTGATAATAACCTTTGGGATATCGTGTTTTAGCCCCCGATCGTTTTTAGTGATGCAACGTACAACTTTTGTACGCGACTAAAAAAGGAGGTTTTATGAGTGCATCATCCTCAGGAGAGGAAAAAGTGACATGGGTGGGTTATGTGGCGTTTGTACTTACCATCGTTTTTTTCTCGGGCTTTTTCGCCAAAAGCACCGAATGGTGGCGCGTGCTGGATTTTACCGTCTTAAACGGCAGCTTTGGCCCGGTCAACGGCGCTCTGACGTTTCGCGGAACGGGCGGAACGGGGGCAAAAGACGGTTTCCTCTTTGCCCTTGAGCTGGCTCCCTCGGTCATTTTATCGCTTGGTATCATCGCCGTCACCGAAGGTCTGGGCGGGCTGCGTGCCGCACAGCAGCTTATGACTCCCATTTTACGTCCGCTGCTGGGTGTGCCGGGCGTTTGCTCCCTGGCGCTGATAGCCAACCTGCAAAACACCGATGCGGCGGCAGGGATGACCAAAGAGTTAACCGATGAAGGCGCGATTACGGACCAGGAGCGCGCTATTTTCGCCACCTTTCAGACCAGCGGTAGCGCCATCATTACCAACTATTTTTCTTCCGGTGCCGCGCTCTTCACCGTTATCACCATCCCGGTGATTACGCCACTGGCCGTTATTCTGGTGTTTAAATTCGTTGGCGCGAACGTCCTGCGCCTGTGGATCGCCCACATGGAAAATCGTCTTCATGAGGAAGAACATGATCGCCCAGCCGCGTAAAAATATCATGGATATGTTTATTGATGGCGCCCGCCGCGGCTTTACCATCGCCACCACCAGCCTGTTGCCGAACGTCGTTATGGCGTTTGTCATCATTCAGGCGCTCAAGGTCACCGGCCTGCTGGATATTGTCGGCAAGATATGCGAGCCAATTATGGCGCTGTGGGGCCTTCCGGGTGCGGCGGCAACGGTTCTTTTGGCCTCGGTGATGAGTATGGGCGGCGGCGTGGGCGTCTGCGCCAGCCTGGTCGCCGCCGGCACGCTCAACGGCCACGATGCCACCATCCTGCTGCCCGCCATCTATCTGATGGGCAATCCGGTGCAAAACACCGGCCGCTGCCTGGGTACCGCCGGCGTAAACCCGAAATATTATCCGCATATTATTACTCTTTGTGTCATTAATGCCCTGCTCTCAATGTGGGTGATGCAGCTACTCTTCTGAGGAGATAAAAATGGATTTTTCAGTGCTGAACCCTCACCTTTTCCGCAACGCACATCTCTACGCCCCGGAGGATAAGGGACGTTGCGATCTGCTGATCGCTGCGGGAAAAATCGTGGCGATCGAAAAAGCGAACCACGGAACAACGAGGCCAGACTGCCCGGAAAGCGATCTGGCTGGGGCGGTGGTTTGCCCGGGGTTTATCGACCAGCATGTGCATTTGATCGGTGGCGGCGGTGAGGCGGGCCCTCACACCCGCACGCCAGAGGTTCGCCTGTCTGCACTCGTTGCCGCAGGCATCACCTCGGTTGTTGGCCTGCTAGGCACCGACGGCGTGACCCGGCATCCTGAATCGCTGCTGGCAAAAACGCGGGCCCTTGAACATGAAGGGATCAGCGCATGGATGCTGACGGGGGCGTACGGGCTGCCTTCGCCGACCATCACCGGCAGTGTCGAAAAAGACGTGGCGCTGATTGATAAAATCATTGGCGTGAAATGCGCGATCTCTGACCATCGTTCTTCCGCGCCAGCCGAGGACCAGCTCGCCAGTATGGCTGCCCAGTCACGCGTAGGCGGGCTGTTGGGTGCCAAAGCGGGTATCTCCGTGTTTCACCTCGGCAACAGCCCAAAGCTGCTAGAGCCGCTGTTTAGCATCCTGAATAACGCCGACGTTCCCCGCGTAAAACTGCTGCCAACCCACGTTAACCGCGCCCGGGCGCTGTTCGATGCCGCGCTGAGCTATGCCCGCGAAGGCGGTTTTATCGACATCACAACCAGCATCAGTGAACCGATTAACGCCGCCAGCGCCATCGTGATGGCCCGCGAGGCGCAGGTGCCGTTTAACCGGCTTACGCTCAGTTCGGACGGCAACGGCAGCCAGCCGAAATTTGATGAGAGCGGCAATCTGGTGGGTATGGGCGTGGCGGGGTTCGAATCCCTGCTCGAAACGCTGCAGCAGCTGGTCAGCCGACATCAGCTGCCGCTGGAAGAGGCGCTTCTTCCCTTTACGCGAAACGTGGCGGCGTTTCTCGGGCTGGAGCATAAGGGACGGCTCGCGCCCGGATGCGACGCGGATTTCCTGGTACTGACGGACGATCTGAAGATTCGCGAGGTCTGGGCCAAAGGCCGCCAGATGGTGCGAGAAGGTGCCGTGTGCGTCAAAGGGACTTTCGAATAGCACGTAATAAAAAACCCCGGGCATTTCTGCCCGGGGTTCGTTCTGAGAGGTTCAGAACAACATGATTACATCATGCCGCCCATTCCACCCATGCCGCCCATGCCAGCAGCACCTAAGTCAGGCGCATCGCCTTTAGGCAGGTCGGTCACCATGCACTCGGTGGTGATCATCAGACCAGCAACAGAGGCCGCGTACTGCAGAGCAGAACGGGTCACTTTAGTTGGGTCCAGGATACCGAAGTCGATCATGTTGCCGTATTCTTCAGTTGCCGCGTTGTAACCGTAGTTACCTTCGCCCGCTTTCACCTTGTTCGCCACCACAGATGGCTCTTCACCGGCGTTAGACACGATCTGACGCAGAGGCGCTTCCATTGCGCGCAGCGCAACTTTGATACCCACGTTCTGGTCTTCGTTCTGAGCGGTCAGGCCAGCCAGTTTAGCGGCAACGCGCACCAGCGCAACGCCACCACCCGCAACCACGCCTTCTTCTACCGCAGCACGGGTCGCGTGCAGGGCATCGTCAACGCGCGCTTTTTTCTCTTTCATTTCAACTTCGGTCGCAGCACCGACTTTGATTACCGCAACGCCGCCTGCCAGTTTCGCTACGCGCTCCTGCAGTTTTTCACGGTCGTAATCGGAAGTCGCTTCTTCGATCTGCTTACGGATCTGACCAACGCGGCCCTGAATAGCGGCTTCTTCACCCACGCCATCGATGATGGTGGTGGTGTCTTTGTTGATCACAACGCGTTTCGCCTGGCCCAGGTCTTCCAGGGTCGCTTTTTCCAGCTCCATACCGATCTCTTCAGAGATGACGGTACCGCCGGTCAGGGTAGCGATATCCTGCAGCATCGCTTTACGACGATCGCCGAAGCCAGGTGCTTTAACCGCAGCCACTTTCACGATGCCGCGCATGGTGTTAACCACCAGGGTCGCCAGCGCTTCGCCTTCAACATCTTCAGCGATGATAACCAGCGGTTTGCCTGCTTTCGCAACGGCTTCCAGCACTGGCAGCATTTCGCGGATGTTGGAGATTTTTTTGTCAGCCAGCAGGATGAACGGGCTTTCCAGCTCAACAGCGCCAGTCTCTGGCTTGTTGATGAAGTATGGGGACAGGTAACCGCGGTCGAACTGCATACCTTCAACCACGTCCAGTTCGTCTTCCAGACCGGTACCGTCTTCAACGGTGATCACGCCTTCTTTACCGACTTTGTCCATCGCTTCCGCGATCAGTTTACCTACGGTTTCGTCGGAGTTAGCGGAGATGGTACCAACCTGAGCAATCGCTTTAGAGTCAGAGCACGGTACGGACAGCGCTTTCAGTTCTTCCACAGCGGAGGCGACAGCTTTGTCGATACCACGTTTCAGATCCATTGGGTTCATGCCCGCAGCAACGGCTTTCAGACCTTCGGTGATGATGGCCTGCGCCAGAACGGTCGCGGTGGTGGTACCGTCGCCTGCAGCGTCGTTCGCTTTAGAGGCCACTTCTTTCACCATCTGCGCACCCATGTTTTCGAACTTGTCTTCCAGCTCGATTTCACGTGCTACGGAAACACCGTCTTTGGTGATGGTTGGCGCGCCGAAGGATTTATCCAGCACTACGTTACGGCCTTTCGGGCCCAGGGTCACTTTAACTGCATCTGCCAGTACGTTTACGCCGCGGAGCATTTTTACACGAGCGTCGTTACCGAATTTTACGTCTTTAGCTGCCATGTTCTTATTTCCTCAAATTCTCGTGCGTAAATTACGCTTCAACAATTGCCAGAATGTCGCTCTCGGACATGATCAACACTTCTTCATTGTCGATCTTCTCGGATTTCACGCCGTAGCCATCGTTGAAAATTACGATGTCACCAACTTTAACGTCCAGTGGCTGCACAGTTCCGTTTTCCAGGATGCGGCCCTTACCGACAGCGATGATTTCGCCACGCGTTGATTTGGCTGCTGCAGAACCGGTCAGAACGATGCCGCCAGCAGACTTGGTTTCAACTTCTTTACGTTTGACGATCACACGATCATGTAACGGACGAATACTCATTGATAGCTCTCCTTTGAGAAAGTCATTATCAGTTATGGATGACGCCGGCCCGCATGCGGTTTTCCGACTAGTGCCCTGAGAGATGGGGATAGCTTTTTACCCCTTCAAGGGGGAGTTGAAAAAAAATTTTGCGAAAGTGTTACCATCGCCTCTCTTTTGGAATTGGCAGGACGATGTCAATGAGTGGACTCAAGCAGGAGTTGGGGCTGGCGCAGGGCGTCGGCCTGCTCTCAACCTCCTTGTTAGGAACGGGCGTGTTCGCCGTACCTGCACTGGCGGCACTGGTAGCCGGAAATAACAGTCTGTGGGCGTGGCCCGTTCTGATTGTATTGGTTTTCCCGATTGCCATTGTGTTTGCCATCCTGGGGCGGCATTTCCCCAGCGCGGGCGGCGTGGCGCATTTTGTCAGGCTGGCATTTGGCCCGCGACTGGAGCGTGTGACCGGCTGGCTGTTTCTCTCCGTTATTCCGGTTGGGCTTCCTGCGGCGCTGCACATTGCAACCGGCTTTGGCCAGGCGCTGTTTGGCTGGCATGACGAGCAGTTGCTGTTGGCCGAACTGGGTACGCTGGCTATCGTCTGGTGGGTGGGTTCACGCGGAGCCCGCTCCAGCGCCAACCTGCAGACACTGGTTGCGGTGCTGATTGTCGCGCTCGTTGCCGCTATCTGGTGGGCGGGCGATATCACCGTAAAAGAGATTCCCTTTCCGGCCGTGACAGACGTCGACCACTCACAGCTTTTTGCCGCGCTCTCCGTCATGTTCTGGTGTTTTGTCGGTCTGGAAGCCTTTGCTCATCTGGCGTCGGAATTTAAGCAGCCTGAACGTGATTTCCCCCGCGCACTGATGATCGGCCTGCTGCTGGCAGGCACGGTGTACTGGGCGTGTACCGTGCTGGTGTTGCACTTCAAGGCTTTCGGAGCCGATCTCGCCGCCGCGGCATCGCTGCCGGGTATCGTGGTTGAACTGTTTGGTGTGAAGGCGCTGTGGATCGCCTGCGTTATCGGCTATCTGGCCTGTTTTGCCAGCCTCAACATTTATATCCAGAGCTTTGCCCGTCTGGTGTGGTCGCAGGCGCTGGATAAACCTGATAACCGCCTCGCGCGCCTGTCTAAACGCCAGCTGCCGCTGAATGCCCTGAATGCCGTACTGGGCTGCTGCGTGGTGAGTACGCTGTGCATTTACGCCCTGAAGGTCAATCTGGATACGCTGCTCGTCTACGCCAACGGCATTTTCATCATGATCTACCTGCTGTGCATGCTGGCAGGTTGTCGTTTGCTGAAAGGTCGTTATAAAGCACTGGCGCTTGTCGGGGGGCTACTGTGCCTGCTGCTGCTGGCGATGGTGGGATGGAAGAGCGTGTATGCCATCGTCATGCTGGCGGTGTTGTGGCTGGCGCTTTAGTAGGCCCGGTAAGCGAAGCGCCACCGGGCAACAAAATCACCGATCGTCTTTGTGATCCAGACGGTCGTGCTGTTCATCCTTACGCTGATATTCCCCTTCAAACGTGTCGCCTGGCCCGGTGCTGAACCCACCGCCCGGCATACGGCTAAAGCGCAGATGCGGCAGCAGCTTCATAGTCAGGTGCTTTTGCACCGGCGGCAGAAGCAGCAGAAGGCCGAGGAAGTCGGTAAAGAACCCGGGCAGAATCAGCAGCAGCCCCGCAATAATCAACGACACGCTTTTGATCATCTCTTCCGCCGGGCTTTCGCCTGCGGCCATCTTTTGCTGCATTATCAGGAAATTTTTGAAACCCTGATTACGCACCAGCGACATGCCGATGACGGAGGTGAAAATCACCAGAATCAGCGTCAGCAGGACGCCCAGCACATGGGCAACCTGGATGAAAATGGAAATCTCAATGTAAACATAGAGAAAGAAAGCAATAAACGGTATCCAGCGCACTGGCATCTCCTGTGTGGCAGAGGCCATCGGCCCCTGTCTGAATGTGTTCGCGACACGCGTTTGTATGAGATGGTGACGGTTAGCGAAAATTCAATCAGTTTGCACGGATATTTTTTTTGGAAATATTAAAGCGGTGACCCATTTCACAGATTAATAATTATCATGGAATCGGCTCGATAATAAGTGATCCAGCTTACGGCAATTCGCTATCATCAGCATATGATCTCGAGCATCTGGCTGATTGAGGGAATAATCGTCGGTCAGAAAATATTCAAAACCACATAAATACTGTGTGTTTAGTACAATCCATCGGCAGCTTGAAAAGAAGGTTCACATGTTAAACAACATTCGTATCGAAGAAGACTTGTTGGGTACCAGGGAAGTTCCAGCGGATGCCTACTACGGTGTCCACACTCTGAGAGCGATTGAAAACTTCTACATCAGCAACAGCAAAATCAGCGACATCCCTGAGTTTGTTCGTGGCATGGTGATGGTGAAGAAAGCCGCAGCCCTGGCCAACAAAGAGCTGCAAACCATTCCTAAAAGCGCGGCAAATGCGATTATCGCAGCCTGCGATGAAGTGCTGAACAACGGCAAATGCATGGATCAGTTCCCGGTTGACGTCTATCAGGGCGGCGCGGGCACCTCCGTCAACATGAATACCAACGAAGTACTGGCAAACATTGGCCTGGAGCTGATGGGTCACCAGAAAGGTGAATACCAGTACCTGAACCCGAACGACCACGTCAACAAATGCCAGTCCACCAACGACGCCTACCCTACCGGCTTCCGTATCGCGGTGTATGCCTCCGTGGTGAAACTGGTGGATGCGATCAACCAGCTGGGTGATGGCTTCCAGCGTAAAGCGGTTGAGTTCCAGGACATTCTGAAAATGGGTCGTACCCAGCTGCAGGATGCGGTGCCGATGACCCTCGGCCAGGAATTCCACGCGTTTAACGTCCTGCTGAACGAAGAGACTAAAAATCTGCTGCGCACCTCCGAGCTGCTGCTGGAAGTGAACCTGGGCGCTACCGCCATCGGTACGCGTCTGAACACCCCGGATGGCTATCAGCAGCTGGCGGTACAGAAGCTGGCTGAAGTGTCCAACCTGCCGGTTGTGCCTGCAGAAGACCTGATTGAAGCGACCTCCGACTGCGGCGCCTACGTCATGGTACACAGCGCGCTGAAACGTCTGGCGGTTAAGCTGTCCAAAATTTGTAACGACCTGCGCCTGCTCTCTTCCGGCCCGCGCGCTGGCCTGAACGAAATCAACCTGCCAGAACTGCAGGCAGGTTCGTCCATCATGCCAGCCAAGGTGAACCCAGTCGTGCCAGAAGTAGTGAATCAGGTTTGCTTCAAAGTCATCGGTAACGATACGACCGTGACCATGGCCTCTGAAGCGGGTCAGCTGCAGCTGAACGTGATGGAGCCAGTCATTGGCCAGGCGATGTTTGAATCTATCCACATTCTGACCAACGCCTGCTACAACCTGCTGGAAAAATGCATCAACGGCATCACGGCGAATAAAGAAGTCTGCGAGGGTTATGTCTATAACTCCATCGGGATCGTCACCTACCTCAACCCGTTCATCGGGCACCATAACGGCGACATCGTCGGTAAGATTTGCGCCGAAACCGGTAAGAGCGTGCGTGAAGTGGTGCTGGAGCGCGGGCTGTTGACCGAAGCCGAGCTGGACGATATTTTCTCAGCCCAGAACCTGATGCACCCGGCCTATAAAGCGAAACGATATACCGATGAAAGCGAACAGTAACCGTTCAGGCTAGGCTTCTTAAGGCACGTCAATTGTGACGTGCCTTTTTTCTTTTTAGGCGTTACCAAAATACAACAATTCAATATCAACTTGTTAATAAGCAAGGCAGGTCCTTATGTTTGGAGCAGAACTCGTCATCGTCTTGTTGGCGATTTATTTTGGAGCACGACTCGGGGGTATCGGCATCGGTTTTGCCGGCGGTCTTGGAGTGCTCGTTCTTACCCTTATCTTTCAGATTAAACCCGGCGCAATCCCGTTCGACGTTATCGAAATCATCATGGCAGTCATTGCCGCTATTGCCGCCATGCAGGTGGCAGGCGGTATGGACTACCTGGTGAGCCTGGCGGAGCGCATGTTACGCCGCCACCCGAAATACATAACCTTCCTTGCTCCGCTGGTGACCTGGTTTATGACCATTCTCGCCGGTACTGGCCACACCGCTTTCTCCACGTTACCGGTGATTACCGAAGTGGCGAAAGAACAGGGTATCCGTCCGTCGCGTCCGCTCTCTATTGCAGTCGTCGCGTCCCAGATCGCGATTACCGCCTCGCCGATTTCCGCGGCGGTGGTCTTCTTCGCCGGTATCCTGGAGCCGATGGGCGTGAGCTACCTGACGCTGCTGGCGATCTGCATTCCGGTGACGCTGATTGCGGTGATGATTACCGCCGTGCTGTGTAACTTCCTCGGTGCTGAACTGAAAGACGATCCGGTTTATCAGGAGCGTCTGGCAAAAGGTGAAGTGAGCCTGCGCGGCAGCCAGGTCTTCGAACTGAAGCCACATGCGAAACGCTCCGTGCTGCTGTTCCTGATTGGTATTGTTGCCGTCATGTTCTATGCGACCGCCATCAGCGATACCGTGGGGCTGATCCAGAACCCGGTCCTGCCGCGTAACGAAGCGATTGTGGTGTTCATGCTGACCATCGCGACGCTGATTAGCATCACCTGTAAAATTGATACCAGCGAAGTGCTGAACGCCAGCACCTTCAAATCCGGTATGAGCGCCTGCGTGTGCGTGCTGGGTGTGGCGTGGCTTGGTGATACCTTCGTGAAAGCGCACATCAGTGATATCCAGACCGTCGCTGGTGACCTGCTGCACAACTATCCGTGGCTGCTGGCTGTCGTGCTGTTCTTCGCGGCTACTCTGCTTTACTCCCAGGCGGCGACCACCAAAGCGCTGATGCCTGCGGCGCTGATGCTGGGTGTGACGCCGCTGACGGCAATTGCCTCTTTTGCGGCGGTTTCTGCCCTGTTCGTATTGCCAACCTACCCAACCCTGCTGGCGGCGGTGGAGATGGACGACACCGGCTCAACCCGTATCGGTAAGTACGTGTTTAACCACGCGTTCCTCATCCCGGGCGTGGTGGCGATTACGCTTTGCGTGGTCCTCGGCTTTATCATCGGCGGCATTGTGCTGTAAACGGTTAGCCGTTGTAAAAATAGTTAAAATCGGGCCGCTCAGCGGCCCGTTTCATTAATGACCAATCGTCCTGCGTGATATAGTGAAGACTTTCGTGATGAGGAGGTCGACTTGTGAACACGCCTGATGCCGTTGTCGTACTGTGCACCGCCCCTGATGAAGCTTCTGCCCAGGATCTCGCCGCCAAAGTGCTGGCCGAAAAACTGGCAGCCTGCGTCACGCTCCTCCCCGGCGCTACCTCTCTTTACTATTGGGAAGGTAAGCTGGAGCAAGAGTACGAAGTCCAGATGTTGCTTAAAACCAATCTGGCGAATCAGCAGGCACTCCTGGACTGCCTCAAATCTCATCATCCTTACCAAACCCCGGAACTGCTGGTCTTGCCAGTGGTTCATGGCGATAACGACTATCTATCATGGCTCAACGCTTCCTTACGCTGATCCTGCTGCTTTGCAGCACATCAGTTTTTGCCGGGCTGTTTGACGCGCCCGGCCGTTCGAACTTCATTCCTGCCGATCGGGCGTTTGTTTTCGATTTCCAGCAAAACCAGCACGACCTTACGCTCAACTGGCAGGTGAAAGAGGGCTATTACCTCTATCGCAAGCAGGTGAGCATTACGCCTGCTCAGGCCAGCGTGGGCGCATTACAGATGCCCGCTGGCGAGTGGCATGAAGATGAGTTTTACGGCAAAAGCGAAATCTATCGCCAGCGCCTGAGTGTGCCCGTTACGGTGAACCAGGCGGATAAAGGCGCGACCCTGACGGTGACCTACCAGGGATGCGCGGATGCCGGATTCTGCTATCCGCCGGAAACAAAGGTGGTTCCGCTTAGTGAGGTGAAAGCGTCGCCCACGATTTCACCTCTTCCTTCAGGCGAGAAGCATGAGGATACCGCTGACCTTCCGTTCTCCGCGCTGTGGGCCTTACTGATTGGCATTGGCATTGCCTTTACCCCCTGCGTGCTGCCGATGTATCCGCTCATCTCTGGCATCGTACTGGGCGGCAAACAGCGCCTTTCCACCGCACGCGCGCTGCTGCTGGCCTTTATTTACGTGCAGGGTATGGCGCTGACCTACACGGCGCTCGGCCTTGTGGTCGCCGCTGCCGGGTTGCAGTTCCAGGCCGCACTTCAGCACCCGTACGTGCTGATTGGCCTGTCGGCGATATTTATTCTGCTGGCACTGTCGATGTTTGGCCTGTTCACGCTGCAGTTACCGTCTGCTCTGCAAACCCGCTTAACGCTGATGAGTAATCGTCAGCAGGGAGGCTCGGCAGGCGGCGTGTTTATGATGGGGGCCATCGCCGGACTGATTTGCTCCCCTTGCACCACTGCCCCGCTGAGCGCCATCCTGCTCTATATTGCCCAGAGCGGCAATCTGTGGCTCGGCGGCGGTACGCTGTACCTTTACGCGCTGGGCATGGGCCTGCCGCTGATTCTGGTCACGGTTTTCGGCAACCGCCTGCTGCCGAAGAGCGGCCCGTGGATGGAGACGGTGAAAACCGCATTTGGTTTTGTGATTCTGGCGCTGCCGGTGTTCCTGCTGGAACGCATTACGGGTGACGTCTGGGGCACTCGCCTGTGGGCGATGCTCGGCGTAGCGTTCTTCTCCTGGGCATTTATCGTCAGTCTGGGGGCCAAAAAAGCGTGGATGCGCCTGGTGCAAATTCTCCTGCTCGCCGCCGCGCTGGTGAGCGTGCGTCCTCTGCAGGATTGGGCGTTCGGCTCGCCGGTCGGCCAGACGCAGGCGCATTTGAACTTTATGCAGATTAAGAACGTCGATGAGCTCAACAGCGCGCTTGCGCAGGCGAAGGGCAAACCGGTGATGCTCGATCTCTATGCCGACTGGTGCGTCGCCTGCAAAGAGTTTGAAAAATACACCTTTAGCGATCCACAGGTGCAAAATGCCCTGAAAGAGACGGTTCTGCTCCAGGCGAACGTAACCGCCAATAATGCGCAGGATAAGGCTCTGCTAAAACAGCTTAACGTGCTCGGGCTGCCAACCATTCTGTTCTTCAATCAACAGGGTCAGGAGCAGCCAGAACAGCGTGTAACCGGGTTTATGGATGCAGCGGCATTTAGCGCGCATTTGCGCAATCGCCAACCGTAAACAACACTTTAAACGGAACATACCGTTGGGAATAGCGGAGGAGATAACCGTGCAACGTGAAGACGTACTGGGACAAGCCCTGCAATTACTTGAGATTTATGGGATCGCCAGCACCACGCTTGAGATGGTAGCCGACCGTATCGATTACCCCCTGGATGATCTTAAGCGCTTCTGGCCGGATAAAGAGGCGCTCGTTTATGATGCTCTGCGCTATCTCAGCCAGCAGGTTGATATCTGGCGCAGGCAGCTGATGCTGAATGAAGAACTGACTGCGGAACAAAAGCTGCTGGCGCGCTATACCGCCCTGACGGAATGTGTCAGCAACAACCGCTATCCGGGCTGCCTGTTTATTGCGGCCTGTACGTTCTATCCCGATCCCGACCATCCTGTCCACCAGTTGGCGGATCAGCAAAAACGGGCAGCGCATGACTTCACCCACGAGCTGCTGACCCGTCTTGAAGTGGATGACCCGGCAATGGTGGCGAAACAGATGGAGCTGGTGCTGGAGGGCTGCCTGAGCCGCATGCTGGTGAACCGTAGCCAGGCCGATGTGGATACGGCGCACCGGCTGGCAGAAGATATTCTGCGCTTTGCTCAGTGCCGTATGGGCGGGGCGTTAACGTAAGCGAACCTGTCATATTTGACGTATTCGACGCGTAAACCATCAGATTGCCGCAAAGTTAAGCAATTGAACAGCTTTCCCCGAAATAATGTTGACGATAAGGCGCGATTGCGGTTTAATGCGCT